>ONVN01000430.1 GCA_900321295.1 uncultured Eubacteriales bacterium | reverse complement strand
TGGGGAGGGCCCATGGCCAGCAAAAAAATGGTTTCGAAAAAGAAAAAACAGACACCACTTCCGCGCAGTGAAAGTGCCGCTCCCAGAATCTGCACCGGCCTTGCACTGATCGCATTCGGTGTTCTTGTGTTTCTCTCTGTTTTCCTTCATCTGCAGGGAAATGTATTCTCAGCTTTGCGTATCCTGAGCTTCGGCCTAACGGGCGGTTTTGCCTTTCTTCTGCCCATCTTTCCTGTATGGTGCGGTATTCGTCTGCTGTATCCAGGCAAAGGTTTTTCCAGGACACCATGGCTGCTGTTTATTGCCTATCTGTTTCTTCTCTCCTGTGCTATCCTTTTCACCTATACTTCTGACAGCGTTCTTGGCCGCTTGTCTCTGATGAGTTATTTTTCCATGAATTCCGGCGGCAGAGGCAGTTTTGCCGATATGCTCTCCCAGGCCTATACATTTTGTTCCAGGGGCGTAAACGGATATGCAGGAGGCCTTCTTGGAACGATGGTAGCCTGGCCGCTATGGTCACTTTTCGGCAACGATATTGCTCTCGTTTTTACCATTCTCTTTCTCATCATTGACATTCTGTTTCTTCTGCGCATCGATCCCTATCAATCGATTCTCACCATGCGCGAAAAAATGGCTGCTCATCGGGAAGAGCTGGAGGCACAGCAGGCCGAAGTTGAGAAGAAGGAAATGGCATGGAGACAGGAACAGATGCTGCGCAATGCTCAGCGGCAGGAATGGAAATCCCAACCCCTGCCAAGTCAGTTTTCCGGCCCAGTGCCAAATGCGGCGCAGCCTGCAGGCCCCGATGTATCTGGTTTTACCCATACGCCTGAAGAAAATCCGAATTATACACCAAACGCAAAATCTCCGATCCGTTCAGCCTTTTCCCGCATTTTTGTTGTTCCTGAAGATTCCCAGCAGTCTGTTGACAATCCTCCACAGCCGGCAGCAGGGAGAAGGAAAAAGACGAAGACGTCTGTTCCCTCCGATGCACCTGCTGAGGTTGTCTCAGGGAATACCGTTTTCTCGCCTGAAGCCGCCTGGCAGGCAAACGGTACAAGCTCTCCATTCCAGGCTCAGCCTGTGACAGAGCCTCCGTCTTCTGTCCCCCAGCAAAACATCCAGACGGAAACCGAACTTGTGAATCCATACCAGCATAAAGGTCCAAACCGCCCGGCCGCTGCCTATCCGAATCCGCCCGAAACTTTGCCGGCCTATGTTGCTCCAGAAGAAGTCAATCCGGAAAAAGGCAGTACGGCTCCTGGGCAGCGTACCCCGACCAGTTGGCAGTCTGCAGTTGAAGAACGGATTGCAGACCTTGAGGAATCATCTGAGGATGAGGACGATCTGATGCCGTCCCCGGACAAGCTTCAGCAGCCGCTCGCTTCCTGGACGGATGGAAAGAAAGAGGTTTCCACAAAGCTCCCGGTGAAAGGCGAAGTAAAGATACCCGTTTCACAGAATGCTTCATCTCCCAGCACCTGGCAGCCAGATCTCAATATCAAGGATCCCGAAGGAAAGAAAACGTACGGGGAAGATGCGGATGCGCTGCAGGAATCCGTGCAGCCGCTCCCGCCGCCTCCTTATATTTTCCCTGATCCTTCTCTGCTCCGTGAACCGGATGTTCATACCGGGTTCAGTCCGGATGAAGATGCAGAGCGTTCCCATCGTCTCGAAGAAACACTGGCGTCGTTCAAAGTGTCATGTAAAGTCAAGCATGTGACGCATGGACCTGCTATTTCCCGTTTTGAGCTGGAACTGGCTCAGGGAATCAAATTGAGCAAAGTCACCGACCTTGGTCCAAACATTGCCATGAATATGGCTGTAAAATCTGTCCGCATTGAAGCTCCGATTGCCGGCACTTCGCTTGTCGGTGTGGAAGTGCCCAATCGGAAAGTTTCCCTGGTTACGCTGAAGGAAGTGCTTTCCTCTGAGAAAATGGTCAATGCTTCCGATCCGCTCGTTGTTGCTCTTGGCAGAGACATTGCAGGCACCCCGGTAATTTGCAATATCGCAAAGATGCCGCATATGCTCATCGCCGGTGCTACAGGTTCCGGTAAATCAGTCTGTATCAACACGATTATCGGCTCCCTTCTCTACAGAACAAGTCCTGATGAGGTCCGTTTGATTCTTGTCGACCCAAAAGTTGTGGAACTTCAGTGCTATAATGGTATTCCCCATCTCCTTGCGCCTGTGGTCAGTGATCCACATAAAGCGGCTGGTGCCCTGCAGTGGGCGGTTGAGGAAATGATGCGGCGATATGCGGCATTCCAGGAAATGGGTGTCCGAAACATTACCGGTTACAATCAGAAGCTTGGACCCAATGACAAGAAGCTTCCCCGAATCGTCATTATCATCGATGAACTTGCGGATCTTATGATGACCTGCAAGCGCGAAGTTGAAGAATACATCTGCCGTATTGCTCAGCTGGCACGCGCGGCTGGTATTCATCTGATTGTTGCTACCCAGCGTCCTTCGGTTGATGTCATTACAGGTCTGATCAAAGCCAACATTCCCAGCCGTATCGCTTTCAAGGTTTCCAGTTTTATCGATTCACGCACAATCCTGGATAAGAACGGCGCTGAGCAGCTTCTTGGAAACGGCGATATGCTCTACCAGCCCATGGGTGAATTCACCCCGGTCCGTGTTCAGGGGTGTTTCCTGAGTGACGACGAGGTTAATTCCATTACAGACTTTATCCGAAAAACATCCGGTCCGGATTATGATCAGGACTTTGTACAGCAGCTTTCCCGTATTGAAAACGAGTCGACCATCAGTGCGCCGGACATGGCTGACCCGACCGGTGATGACAACGGGGACAGTTCCCTGCTGTCCCAATGCATTGAGATTGCTCTTTTGGATGGTCAGGTTTCGACAAGCCTTCTTCAGCGGCGTCTGAAAATCGGTTACGCTCGTGCAGGGAGACTGGTTGATGAGATGGAGAAGCATGGCATCGTATCTGCAAAAGATGGTGCGAAACCCCGTATGTGTCTGATTACACGCGAAGAATACGAACAAATGAAAAACTCAGGAGTACTTGCCGGCTGACCCATCAAGGAGGGGTTCAGAATGCCAAATCACAGGCCCTATGGAAATCTGATGGACTACATCATCTGGCGTGGGGATCTTCCAGTCCGGCAGATTCCCTGGACACCAATCGATAGTCTCCTTCTGGCGGTCATGAGTTATCAGCCCTTTGGGAGAGAGGCTTCTACAGAGACCGGCCTGTCTCTTCAGCAGTTATGTACGCAGGGCCTTTCCTGTCCCAGAGATGTTCCTGCAGAAAAACAGAGAATCCAAATGATCACTTTAATGGCTTCCCAGCCCCGCTTTGCGGATATGCGTGTTTTTCTTCAGGAATCCACTTCGGATACGGACATTTCGATCCAGTTTTCGGCTCTATCATGCTGTGTTCCGGATGGCCCTGTCGTGATCAGTTATCGAGGCACCGATCATACGCTGGTCGGCTGGAAAGAAGATTTCATGATGAGCTATCTCTCTCCTGTGCCGGCTCAGTCTGCAGCGCTTACCTATCTGGAACGAATCGCCTCACTGACTGACCGCCCGCTTGTTCTCACCGGACACAGTAAGGGCGGAAACCTGGCTGCGTATGCCGCTGCCAGAGCTCCGGAACGCATCCGCAAACGCATTGTCCAGGTCTGTTCTTTCGACGGTCCCGGACTGGATGATGAGACCATCGAATCCCAAGGGTATACACAGATCCGTCCTGTTCTTCTTTCGGTCATTCCAAATGGTTCTGTTGTTGGACTCCTGATGAATTATCATCCGGTTTATACCGTCGTCACTTCCACGACGGTCGGCCTTTTTCAGCACGATCCCCTCACATGGGAGCTTTATGGTGCACATTTTCATGAGGCTGACGAAACAACCCGTTCCTCTCAGCTCATGAATGAAACTGTACATACCTGGCTGAAGGAACGCGAACCGGATGAAATCCGTGGATTTGTCGAAATCCTGTTTGCAACACTGGAAAAGCTGTATCTCCATCGCGGCAGTGAAGACCTTTCTGATGTTCAGCTGGCACATATGGCCGATGCCGCTGCCTACATCCGTACGCTTGATCCTGAAAAGCGAAGCATGATTGCCAGCCTTCTGACCAGTTTTTTCAATATTGGAAAAGAGAACTACCTTCAGATTATGCTGCAGAAACCGGTTGAAAACGTTCTGACCGAACTCCAGGGCAAATTAAAAGAGCTCACCATACCGAGAAAAACAGGTTATTCAGCATCCGTCTCTTCGGAAGAAAGGAATCGATCATGAATCTTGATGCATTGCGTCTTGAGGCTACACAAATTCTGGATGAGAGCATTGAATTGCTTGTCCATGCCGGCCATCTTCGGGAAGACAGTCTCATCGTTCTTGGATGTTCTACAAGTGAGATTACAGGCGCACGAATCGGAAAAGGGAGTGTTCCTGAACTTGGGATTATCATTGCTCAGGCCTTTCTCAGTTCCTGTCTGGTCCGCAATATGCATCCTGTTTTCCAATGCTGTGAGCACCTGAACAGAGCACTTGTTATGGAAGAAAGTGTCCTGAACTCCCGCCATCTTACACAGGTTTGCGCAATCCCCCAGCCTCACGCAGGAGGAAGTGTTGCTTCCGCAGCATGGAAGCTTCTGCAGAATCCGGTCCTTGCACAGTCGGTACAGGCAGATGCTGCCATCGATATCGGCGATACGCTTGTCGGCATGCATATCCGCCCTGTCGCAGTGCCTCTACGTGGGGATTATTCAGAGCTTGGGCAGGCCCATATCGTCATGGGCTACAGTCGGCTTCCGCTCATTGGTGGAGAAAGGGCAGTCTATCCCTGATCATTCTTGATTAGTCCGTGTTTTCCAGTTTCCCATGCTTGTATTTCATCCCGGATGCCTCGCGATTGAAGGTTGTTGAATCTGCGGTGCATCCGGGTTTTCTTGTGTTTTCTATGTTTTTTCATCTTCATCGCCGGAAGAACAATTGACATTCCAAGGTTCAGCAAATATACTCTTCAATAATTTCCGGTATCCCATAATTTAAGGAGGATGTATTCATGAAGAAACTTTTGTGCCTCGTACTCGCCATTGCAATGCTTATGAGCACTGCTGCTGTTTCCTTCGCCGAAGGAACGGCTGAAAAAGCACCGTATAAGATTGCTATTATGACCGGTACTACTTCCCAGGGTGAAGAAGAATACTATGCTGCAAGCACTCTGCTTGAACAGTATCCTAATGTTGTCATCCACGATACCTATCCGGATAACTTCTCTTCTGAAGTTGAGACAACCATCTCCAAGCTGATCGCTTTCGCCTCTGATCCTGATGTGAAAGCCATCATCTTCGTTCAGGCTGTTCAAGGCGCAACGGCTGCTTTCACTCAGATCCTTAAGGAAATGGGCCGTGAAGATATCCTGCTGATCGCCGGTGTTCCTGCCGAAGATCCTGCCGATATTTCCGCTGCTGCTGACATCGTTCTTGCCAACGATGAAATCGGATGCGGCTATCAGGTTTCCGACCTTGCAAGTCAGTGGGAATGCGACGTTCTCGTTCATTATTCCTTCGCCCGCCATCTGTCCTATGAGACAATCGTCGCCAAGCGTGATGCCATGAAGTCCACTGCGGAAAGCTATGGTATTGAATTCGTAGAACGTGACTGCCCCGATCCTACTGGTGATGCAGGCATGTCCGGTGCACAGGCCGCTGTTCTTGAAGATATTCCGAAGGTCATGCAGGAATATGAAGGCAAGAAAGTCTGCTTCTACTGCACCAACTGCGGTCTCCAGGTTGCTCTCCAACAGGCCATCATCAACCAGCCGAATGCTTATTATGCACTTCCCTGCTGCCCCAGCCCCTATCATGGTTTCCAGGAAGCTTTCGGTCTGACTGCCACCTATGGCGATATTGAAGGCGCAATTAAGAATCTGGCCACTTATCTCAACGAACATGATGCTGTGAACCGTTTCTCCACATGGGCTCTGCCGATCAACATGTCCATGATCAATGGCGGTTTCCTCTATGCACAGGCCTATGCTGAAGGCAAGACCAACGGCAAAGTTGACGTTGAATATCTGGAAAAGTGCTACAGCGAAGCTGCTGGCAGCGAAATCAAGTTCACCAACTATGTTGACGCTTCCGGCAACAATTATGACAACTATCTGCTGATTGCTCTTGAACCTATCAATTTCGCTGATTATCTCGGCAACTGATTAGGAAACTGACATTCAAAAGGAAGGCCGTCCGGATATCTGATGACTGTATGCCGGGCGGCCTTTCTTGTTTGAAGGAGGCTAAACCTTTGTCTGCGGAATACATTCTCGAAATGAACAGCATCACCAAAGAATATGGGAGCAACGCTGTCCTCAAGGACGTTACGCTCCGTATCCGGCCAGGAGAAATCCATGCACTTCTGGGAGAGAATGGTGCCGGTAAATCCACCCTGATGAACGTCCTTTTTGGCATGCCCGTTATTCATTCAACGGGTGGTTTTAAAGGACAGGTGTTTCTGAACGGAGAGCCAGTCCGTATCCTCTCGCCCATGGATGCGATGGAAAAGGGTATTGGCATGGTCCATCAGGAATTCATGCTGATTCCCGGGTTTTCGATCACGGACAACATCAAGCTGAACCGTGAAATTACAAAGCCCTGGCCTATCAGCAAAATACTTGGCAAGGATCTGGAGTTTCTGGACCGTCGCTCAATGTCCAAGGATGCCCGTCACGCGCTGGATTCGGTTGGCATGGGAATTGATGAATACGCACTCGTAAGCGGATTGCCTGTTGGCCATATGCAGTTCATCGAGATTGCCCGTGAAATCGATAAGACAGGCGTTAAACTGCTTGTTTTTGATGAACCGACTGCAGTCCTTACAGAAAGTGAAGCTTCCCAGCTGCTGAACGTGATGAAGGAAATTGCTTCTAAGGGAATTGCAATTATCTTTATTACACATCGTCTGGATGAAGTGATGAATGCAGCAGACAATATCACCATTCTTCGGGACGGGCGTCTGGTAAAAACACTGGCAAAATCCGAAACAACCGCAGAACAGCTTGCAGCCTTAATGATCGGCCGCGGCGATGACAGTGTCATTCAGGTTGAAAAGCGAAAAGATGCCCCTTCTGAAAATATTGCCATGACCATCCGAAACCTTTGGGTGAATATGCCGGGTGAAGTTTGCAGAGGCATTAATCTCGATGTCTATGAAGGTGAAATTCTCGGTATTGGCGGTCTGGCCGGCCAGGGCAAAATTGGGATTCCCAACGGTGTTATGGGACTCTATGAGGCCATTGGGGATGTCGAATTATTCGGAAAACCTCTTCCGCTCAACAATACAGCTTCCGCCCTCAAATCGGGACTGGCTTTTGTTTCTGAAGACAGACGTGGTGTTGGCCTCCTTCTTGACCAGTCCATTGAAGATAATATTGTCTTTTCTGCCATGCAGGTTCATGGCTCTTATCTCAAAGGGCCTTTGCATCAAAAAGATTCAAAAAAAATCAGAAAAACTGCAGAAGAATTAATTCAGCAGCTGGATATTCGTTGTACTTCCCCTGCTCAGGCAACCGGCACACTGTCCGGCGGCAATCAGCAGAAAGTCTGCGTTGCACGAGCGTTGATGCTGAATCCCAAATTTCTCTTTGTATCTGAACCTACGCGTGGTATTGATATCGGTGCGAAGCAGTTGGTTCTGGAAACACTTGTCCGCCTTGGTCGTGAGCAGCACATGACCATCGTCATGGTCTCCTCTGAACTTCAGGAGCTGCGCTCGATCTGTGATCGCATTGCGATCATCGCAGAAGGAAAGGTTGCTTCTATCCTTCGTCCTGAGGATTCGGATGCTGCATTCGGTCTTGCCATGTCAGGTGCACAATTGAAAGGAGGCGAAGCAGAGTGAGCCAGGTACAGAAAAAAAAGCATAGCCCGCGTATCTTTGTGGCCATATTTCTTTATGCTCTTGCTGCAGTCCTCATCCTGGTTTCCATTTTCGGATTCTACCTGCGCGGAGCAGGAACCACCACGAAGAATCTGAACAGCATGCGTACGCAGGCCGTTCTTCATTCTGCTTCCGGAGGGCTTGTTGACTCCATTGCAAATCAGGCGAGAGCTGACAAGCTGAAAGAATTGCGTTCACGCAGCGATTTCCGAACGCTCGGACTGGATCAGGTCAATGCCACCTGCGATGCTGCTGCTTCAGCTGCCCGCGCAGAGGCGGAAGCCATCTACAGCAATGCAACAGTCAATGATTCAACCGGTCTTGAGAATTCGATCAATGCCTTTGAAAAAGCACTGTCCGTTTACGGTGGTTTGCGTGAAAAAGAGCGTGCCATTTATTCGGACTTGTATGTTACTCTGGTTGAAAATGTTCCTGACTGGACTGACCTCGTTGACGCCGCTGAAGGTGATGACGACAAGCTCTTTTCTTCCCTTTCTTCCTGGGCTTCTTCCCTTGCATTATCTGAGCATGCTCACCTGAAGTCTGGTTTTGTAAAGCTTGCTCATGCCATGGCAGAAAAAGAGCAAACTGCCGATGATGCTGAACTTCTTGGACAGCTGACGTCCTCCCTGACTCGAACCATCAGCGATTGGACCACTCTGTCGGGAATGGATGATGATTCTCTCTGGACTGCTTTGTGCAGTGAAATCGAAGGATTTAGCGAAAACGAACGTTTCCGTTCCAATCTTCTGCAGACGGCGAAAAAATATATCTCTGCAGCAGAAAAAGGAGAAGTAATCTCTGAAGAAGTCAAAGACAGTGGAGCTGCGACGGTCTACGATACCGTTACCGATTATAGTTTCTTCACAGCCTCTGATGAAATGAGTGCTGCTTCTGAAGGAGTGGAATCTGCATATCAGGAGCTTTGGAGTGAATTAACAGAGATCATTCCTGATCTGGCCAATCTGGACAAGAAAATGCAGAAAAACATTCGCACCACACTCGAAAATACAGTGTGGCCTGGCGATACCGATTTTTCTACCCGTTTTACAGCCTATGCTGCTCAAAAGGGTGATGGAATCCTTTCGGGTACAGATGCATTTATGATGCGTCTTTCCTCCCTTGCGCGCAATATACTGATTGCGGGAATTGCACTGCTTCTGCTGGCAACGCTCCTCATGTTCTGGAAGACCCTCACAGACCGCTTTGGCATTCCGAGAACCATTATCACGCTGTTCTTTATTTATCTTTGCCTTGCCGCCATTCTTTATGATATCTCCGTTCCCATGATGCTCAGCAACGTCATGATCCGCATGGGCATGTATGGAATTCTGGTTCTCGCTATGATGCCGGGTATTCAGTGTGGTATTGGTCTGAATATGGGCATGACCATTGGATGCATCGCCGGACTGTTAGGTGTTGTTCTGTCTCTGCAGTTTGACCTGGTCGGCTGGCACGGTCTGATATTCGCCTGCGTTTCCGGTGCCTTGATTTCCCTTCCTCTCGGCTGGGCATACTCAAAGCTCCTGAACCGCATGAAAGGCAATGAGATGACCATATCGACTTATGTCGGTTTCTCTTTCGTCGCCCTGATGTGCATCGGATGGATGATGCTGCCATTTAATAATCCAAAGATCATCTGGCTGCTTTCCGGACATGGCTTGAGAGTTACACACAGTTTGCTTGGAAGCTATGCCCACTTGCTCGACGAATTCCTTTCTTTCGAAATCCTGGGTGTGGAAGTTCCCACTGGGCTTCTCCTCTTCCTCCTGTTCTGCTGTCTGCTGATGTGGCTTTTCTCTCGTTCCAGGACCGGTATTGCTATGACAGCAGTTGGCTCCAACCCACGTTTTGCCGAAGCCAGCGGCATCAGTGTAAACAAAATGCGTACGATTGGTACGGTCTTGTCCACCATGATCGCTGCCGTTGGCATCGTCATCTATTCGCAGGCATTTGGATATGCTCAGCTTTATACAGCACCAAGACAACTGGGTTTCATTGCCGCTTCAGCCATTCTGATCGGCGGCGCAACCGTACGCAAAGCAAAAGTCAGCCATGTTATTTTTGGTGTTTTCCTTTTTGAAGGTGTGCTTGTACTCGGACAGCAGATTGCAAATGCAGCAGTCGCCGGAGGCGGTCTGAGCGAAGTTATGCGTATTATGATTTCCAACGGCATCATCCTGTATGCCTTGACCCAGACCGGAGGTGCCAGCCGTGAATAAGCAGAATAAAATTGTCAATCATATCAAATCATATGCTGTAACCTATTTATTCATCGCCCTGAGCATTTTCTTCATTGTTGTCTCAGGACTGGATCTGAATTATGTGGCAAGTCAGCTGCTGCTTCGTCTGAACCGAAATGCGTTCATTGTTCTTGCCCTCATTATTCCAATTGTTGCCGGAATGGGCATTAACTTTTCCATCACGATTGGTGCCATGGCTGCGCAGATTGGTCTTCTGCTTACGATTTCCTGGGGAGTAACCGGCCTCCCTGGTATTCTTCTTGCCGGCGCCATCACGCTTCCCCTCGCCTCACTTTTTGGATTCCTCATTGGCAAATTACTCAACAAGATGAAAGGTCAGGAAACCATTGGCTCGCTCATCCTTGGATATTTCGCCAATGGCGCATATCAGCTCCTCTTCCTGTTTATCTTCGGAACATTCATTCCGTTGAGTGATAAGGTTACAATTGTTGGTGCTTCCGGAGTACAAAACACACTGAACCTGACAGGTTCAGTCGGTTTATACAAAGCTCTGGATGGAATTTTGCAGATCCCCTTCTCCATGATTGCCTACATCATCGCCGGAGTGGTTGCCGTTCTTTCTGTTGTCCTGTTTGTCCGCAAAAAACTGACCACTCAAAAGCTCGTATTGGCAATTGTCGGGGCTGCCCTGGTGGTTTGTGTCTTGCAAATTCCCTTTGTTTCCGGTTTGTTCAGTGGTGCCGGCGGCCGTCAGATGATCCGGGTTCCTGTCGTGACCTGGCTGTTGATCGCGTGTCTGTGTGTTTTCAACACATTGATTATGCGGACCAGATTGGGACAAAAATTCCGTGCCGTTGGCCAGAGCCAAACCGTTGCAAATGCAGCCGGTATCAATGTTGACAAGACCCGTGTGATTGCAATTGTGATCTCCACCGTCCTTGCTGGATGGGGTCAGATCGTCTTCATGCAGTCCGATGGTATTGGAACATTTCAAACCTATGCTGCCCACGAACAGGTAGGTCTTTATGCCGGTGCAGCTATCCTTGTTGGCGGTGCTTCCATTGATCGTGCCACCAATCTGCAGGCATTGGTTGGAACATTTCTTTTCCATTCACTGTTTATTACTGCGCAAAGTGCTGCATCGAATCTGTTTGGCGACAGTGCTGTTGGTGAATATTTCCGTGCTTTCCTTTCCTATGGCGTCATTGCAATTGCGCTGGTTATCTATGCATGGCGTGGAGCCAAGAAGACAAAAACCGGCGGTCTGGATCTGACTAAGGTGGAAAAGAACTAAATCTTTTGGATGGACAAGGATTATGAAGACAACGCGAATGCTGTTTATCGTTTTTCTTGCTTTGCTGGTTTGTTCTTCAGCTTCTTCTGATTCTTTATCCGTCGATATGGATCTGACGTTGCTGGATGGAAATCTTCTGATCAGCAAAGTTTCCGAAATACGAACAAATCCTCACGTTTATTCCGGGAAAGTACTCCGTCTACGCGGGCAGTATTATTCCTATGGTACAGGGAATGATGTACAGCGTAATTTGATCGTATGCGAAAACAGTTGTTGCCTCGAAGAGGGCGTTAAGCTGTTTCCTGCTGAAGGCGCAAAGTTCGTCTGGCCTGAAAACAATGCCAACATAACCATCATGGCCATTGTCGAGCCAGCTGTTACGGATTCCGGCGTATTATCTTCAGTCTTTATCGTTCATTCCATTGAAGATCTGTCGCAAACAAACCGTTAACCCTTTTCAGTATGATTAAAGGTCCTGTCATCACCTCAATCAATGAGCGAACAGGACCTTTTTTGATACAGTTATTATTCTTTCGGTTCCATTTCACCTGTTTTCAATTTCTGACATGTGTCAGTTTCTTCTTCGACTGCTTCCTCTCTGGGAAATCAGAATCAGACGAACCAGATTCAAGAGGCTTGCCAATGCAGACGCCACATAAGTCATAGCTGCAGCTCTAAGCACTTTCTTCGCCCCTTCAAGTTCGCTTTCATTCAAATAAGCCCCATCGGACAGCATGCGCAGAGCGCGTCTGGATGCATCAAACTCAACAGGCAGGGTTATCAAGGCAAACAGGACAGACAAGGCAAATAAACCGATTCCTCCATAGACCAATGGTTGAAACGAGAAAATAAGACCACCGATGAAAAGCGGTATGGCAGCCTGCGATCCAAACTGTACAGCAGGAACGGATATCGACCGGATCATCAGCGGCTTATAGGCTTCCATCTTCTGCATTGCATGTCCTGCCTCATGTGCAGCAACAGCAATCGCAGCGATTGAATCCGAGTTATAAACACTCTCTGAGAGACTCAGTGTTTCATTCCGTGGGTCATAGTTATCTGTTAACGAGCCCTGAATTTGGTTCAACGAAACTGCATTATTCCCATTTCTTCGAAGCAGATCCATCACAACAACTGAAGCCGGCAGACCCTGAGAAGTATGCACTCGGCTGTACTCCTGGTATGCCCGTTTTACACCGCTTTGTGCGATCATACCCAGAACAAGGCCTGCGATAACAAGAATATATGTCCAATCCCCAAATGGATAATAATACACTGCAATCACCTTCCTCATGTGTATTGTATCACATTCTGCCTGTTTCTGTGTATCTGTCCTTAGGGCATTATGGACCTTCATACCAAGTTGGATGCCCGGAAGACAAAGACAACCCAGAAAAAAGCATCCGGAATTTCCGGATGCTTTGCTTTATGCCTGTTCCTGCGCAAATGGAACGTCATCAAATGCAATAATGACGCCGCCCTGCTCTGCATAATATGAACACAATCCCCTGCACTGACCAATTGTCACATCGGCCCCTGGATACTGCTCCTGAATAGAGGCACGAATACGCTCTGCCAAGGGCAGGTTAAGACAGTGATCAATATGCACATGTCCACCGGCATATTTTCTTTCCTGCATTTCATGAAGAAGAATTTTGGGTAGTTTGTTTTCTCCTCGACATTTATCTACAGGCTTAATTTTGCCGTTTTCATCTCCAACAGCAATAATCCGTATGTTCAGTATTCCTACAGCTTTCGCGACTGCCATAGGAACCCTCCCGTTTTTCGCCAGATTGTTCATGGATGCCAGTGCGAAAATCAAGGTTGCATGCCTCCGAAATTGCTGAAGACGCTGAATCATTTCATCGAACGTCATTCCCCCGCTCATCATCTCTGCTGCATTTTCAGCAAGACACCGCATCATCGGTCCAGTTGACAAAGAATCAAACACATATCCTTTTGCACCTGGATGCTCTTCAAGATACTCTTCCATTGCCTGATTGCAAGTCGACCAACTACCAGACAGTTGTCCTGAGATCGTGATGGCAAGAATTTCATCTGCTCCATCAAAGGCATCTTTCCAGTCCATAATATTCGGACACGATGTGCCGCTTTTTTCTTTGCTGCTGGAAAGCACACTTACCATGTTTTCTACGTCAAGATCTGCATCATCCACAAATTCCTGAATGCCACATAGAATCTTCATAGGAATTGACTTAAAATCGGTTCCATCCAAACTGGTCATGTTAATGGATGAATCACTTACAATTCTGAAAGCCATAGGATGCCTCCTGAAATGGTATTGTTCATGATTCTACTCTAATATTTTAATATTCGTATAGCATTCTGTCAAGAGTTTTTGAAAAACCGTTCACAGGTTCTATTGACACGTTTTCAAGGTTTTATTATAATATTCCCTATCATGGAGGTGTTGTCAATGACAGAAAAAATTCATGAGCAGGTAAAACAAGCTCTACATCATTTTCGTCTTCCAAAATATGATGAGATTACTGATGTGGGATTGTATTTGGATCAAACAACCCGCTACATCAATGAATATATGTTCCCACTCAGCGAAGATATGGCAATTACTTCTTCGATGATCGCAAACTATGTGAAAACCCATTTGATTCCCAGCCCAGTCCATAAGCATTATTCACGCGATCAGATCGCTGCGCTCATATGCATTACCATGATCAAAACCATTATGTCCATGGAAAATATCTACATTCTTATGCATATGAATGACTATGGGTTAAACATGGCGGAAGCCTATGAATTGTTCCGCTCCGAATTAGACCGTGCACTTTGCTATGTTTTTGGTGTTTCCGAATCTATGTCTGCTGAAACCCCTCCTCAGGCAAAAACGAGTGACTTTCAGCTTATGATACGCAATATGACCATAGCAATTGCTCATAAAATATATCTGGATGTATGCTTCACTGCGGTCATCAAGTCGGGTGCCGTTGAGCTGCCCCAAAAGAAACAGAAAAAGAAAAAAGGCAATCAGCAAGTGACTGAAGAATAAGCATTATTTCGAAAAAATGTATTTTTCAGTCGCTCCATCGCAGAGCATCGTCCCTTACGATAACTGGTCAGAAGACACTATGAAAGGATATTCCTTTCTCCCCTGTTTCTTGAAAACAGCAACCGCCCGGAAACTATTTATCCGGGCGGTTGTTCTTTTGAATGGTTTACTTTCCATCATCTTTACTGGATTCTGTTACAGTCTACATATTTTCATTTCATGAGGTTCCATCACCAATTCAATTATCCCCTGATCGGTTTGAATCTTTGTTGCCACTTTTTCAGATGCAACCGATGCCGCAACAAGAGTCCTTTCGTCCTCAAAATATGCAACATCGACATAAGGACTGTCAGAAATATATTTGATTTCTTCTTTGTTCTGCATGCCAAGAGTAAGAATCTGCAGGAGCATTCTTGTACTGTTTGCTGAAACCTTAAAATCAGAGAGATAAACACCAAATCCTTTGCCAAAGCTGTGTATTGTCATCTGGGGGATTCCGTTTGCGGCAGCCAGTACACACGCTTTTCCATCTGTTAAATAGATTTGTTTATCCTGGGCCAATGCATCCCTGCAAACTGTGATTCCGTCTACCTCTTTTTCTTCAAACGTCCATTTGCCATGGCAAACACGTTCTCCAAGATCCTTATCAACGCCAAGGACATCTGCCATTCGGAACAGTGTTGCATATCCCTTCACAGCACTTGGTTCTCCCACACCGATGAAAATACCGCCCCTATGGACAAATTTCGTCAGTTCCGTGACCAGCGCATCGTCCTTCCATGCCTCTCCGCCACTCCAACTGTCCCCCATATGACCGGCGTTGATGACAACATCCGTATTCCCAATTCCATGTTTTCGCACATCCTCGAATGAAACGAATCTTACCTCAACAGGTAGTCCTGAAAGGGCTTCATTGATATGAATCAGCGGATGCATATAAGTTTCATGGAAATGACCTGACAACGTCCAGGATCGCAGCGCACCCCAACTGTGAAGAACTGTAACTGTGCAAGGAAGTGTTAAAGGTGCTCCATGCTCATGCAATTCTTTCAGTTTTCGGAATTCAATTCCCATTTGCTCAATTGTATCAACAAACTCCGGAAATTCTTCCGTCAGATGAAGGTATCCGCCCAATCCGATACGATCTACACATTGCCGCATCAAGGCACGGCGAACATGATGCCAGTAATCCATTGCGTCTTTTTCAGGGTGTCCGCCTTCCATAAACGTAGGCAGTCCTCCAAGACCGACTGGAAAAAGGTATGGATGGAATCGCAGCTCATGAACAGGGACATTCGCGCCAGAACACAGACGGCATTCAAAACCCGAAAACACACATTTTATCAATCCATCAAAGCCTACGGTCGGAAAGTACTTTCCATACGGTTCCATACCCACCCAACTGTCATCATAAAAAACATAGGCTTCTTTTCCATGTTTATGAATGATCTCCACCAGCTCTTTCGCCTTTAGAGCGACAAATCGCTGAATGAAATCCATATAATCCACTTTGGCTTTGGATGGGGGCATATGAGTGACCTGAAGTTTGCCTTGGTGAATAAAATCTTCTGCAGACAATGCGTATCCATATTCATCTCGGAAGGCATCTAAAGCAGCAGGACTAACTGTAAAATCATAACTTGCCCAATCTGTAAAGCGGTTTCTGCAACGCATATCCGCGCCAAAAATCCAGACAAAATTATAGAATAATGATGTAAGGCGAATGACATTCGTCTGAGGATTGTCAACACACCAATTATTCAGCCATTCTTTAAGATATTCCCAGGCCAAAGGATGACGTGGATCAAGCTGTCTCAGATGTTCGCTTGTCCAGTGATTGGTGGTATGGTTATACATGTTGATTTCTTCCCACACGCGCCAACACAGAAAAGAGACCGTATAATGATGCCAAGGAGTGATATCTTCAACGGTTACCTTTCCATTTGCATAAGACCATTTTTCCCTGGGGATTTCCTTCTCTGTAGTCCGATCATAAACCTGCCAGTACTTTATCGATTCCTCGCTGGAATTCACTTCAAATTGTTCAGTAAAATAGCCATCCAGCAAAGGGATAACAACTGTACTGCTCTCAGCAAGGACTCTTTCGGAGATCAGAAATGTTTGCTGCTGCGTTTCAGGATGTGCAAGCGCAAAAGCATTATGCTCGCGGATAATACAGATGGTTGAATAAATCCTATATCCAGCATCTACAATCTCACTGGACAGTTTGGTCCCGTCCGAATCACGGATAACATCTGCTCCCCACTTCTCTGCCAACTTGAGCGTAAGACCTTCATAGCCTGCTTCACCTGGAAGTGTAAATGAGCCTTTCCTGTACTTTTCTGCTTCCATGCTAATCACACCTTTATCGATATTTTACAGCGCACCATCAGCAGGTTTTCCTGCTTCAAGAACAGATGACAGGAAAGTCAAAGCAAGTCCCTGGCCCCATCCCTGTGTCCAGGCTCTTGAAATGTTACGATATCCTTCTCTGTCCTTCATAACAGCCGTGCCGCCGGAAACATTCAGCACACGCCCTTCAGGAGAAATATTCTCCAGAATGCCCTTCACCGATTTATTAATATATTTGATATAGAGGGGATTTCCCTTTGCAACCATGGCTGCAGCAATTCCGCAGGAAGCCGATACTTCTTCATAGCTCTCCGGATCATCCAATATGGTATGCCAAAGACCATTTTCAGTCTGAACAAGTTTCAAAGCAGCAAGCTGTTCAGTCAGAGAACCTGCCACATCCATATATTTGGGATAAAGGTAGCATTCCGGGAGTACGCGTCCAACCTGGCTCATTGTATAAGCAGCCCATGCATTGGCTCGGCCCCAATAGAAACCAGACATATGGCTCTTTTCTATATTATTGTATCCATGATACCAAAGCCCGGTTTTTGGATCCTGCAGATATTTGATATGCCAGTAATATTGGTTAAGGGCATCATTCACAAGAGATTCGTCCTTCCAGTCAACACCGGCACGAAGCATGAAAAAAGCTGCCATAAATAACGTATCTGCCCAGCATTGCTCAGGAAAATCATTTTTTGAACTAACCGTATGTTGCAAAACAGAATCACCAAAACGGAGAGCATGATTCAGAAGATAGTCAATTTTGCTTTTCGCTATTTCCTTGTACTTTTCATCTCCTGTTTCGTTGTACAGTGTAAGCATAGCATGGCCCATGGAGCAGGTATTCACAGTCCATCCCGGAAGACCCAATTCAATATATTCGTCGACTCGTGCCTTCATCATCTCCAGGTATTCCTTGCGTCCGGTGGCTCTGGCAGCTTCACAAATGCCATAATAAGCAACACCGCATGGCCAATCCCATGTCATATCCATGTTCATCGTCTGGCGTACAGTTACATCAATTGCTGAGAGAACTTGGTCACGATCGTATGAAATAGAAGCCATTAGGATTACCTCCAGTTCGTATTATCTTGTTGTCGCATCAAAATATAGATTTTCTATGCGCAAATTTTACCATATTCTGCAGGACGCAAGCAACTTTTCAGTATATAATTATGAGCAGTTTTGACCATTTTTCTTGCATCTGAGTGTTTTTTTCCATATAATAAAGCATGATTAGAGGTGATAATATGGGGAGAAAAAGCCGGACAATCGTTGAATATCGAAGTTATGCTCTTCCTGTAAGTTTTCCAATCATCATCCTGACCGGTGACCGTTGGCATATTTCAGATATCCCCAGCAAGCGACTTCACTTTCATAACTGTCTTGAATTAGGTATGTGCCATGAAGGACATGGGACGCTTGTTTTCTATGATACTCCATTGGAATTCAATGCCGGCGACGTAACTTGTATCTCACAAAATGTCCCGCATACAACCTATTCTGCCAAAGGCTCTGCCTCCCTCTGGTCTTATATCTACCTCGATCCCATTGCATTGTTAGGCAAAGAAATTTATTCGTTGATGGATGATACTTTTTCTATGCGATCTTTTCTTTGCTCCTCTAATTTATTACAGTCTGAAAACCAGCATCCTGAACTTTCATGGTTGTTTTTGCAAATTCTCAAAGAAATGGATGCGAAAAAACCTGGTTATGAAATGATCGTTCGTGAGTTGTCCGCTGCACTTCTATCGTATCTTGCCAGATTATGGAATCAAACAGCGTCAAAGGAGACATCGGCAAAGAAAGATCTTCATATCCTGCAGCCCGCAATCAATTATATTCATGATCACTATTTGGAACAGTTCGACGTGAACACCTTGGCCGAAATGTGCTATATATCTACAACACATTTTCGCCGCTTATTCACAGCACAAGTTGGAACAAATCCATTAAACTATGTCCATCAGGTTCGAATTCTGGAAAGCTGCAATCTTCTGAGAAATTCTGAGTTATCTATTTCTCAGATTGCAGAAAAGGTAGGTTATCCGACATTAAGCAATTTTAATCGACACTTTTTATCATTAATGGGATGTACACCATCCTCGTGGAGAAAAATATCCGATACGAATGCAAAACCCACAATCCTATCCTATTCAGGATGGACAGAAGCTGAAAAAATACCGATGCATGATGCAGATGATACCTATGAATCATAAAAAGAGCCATTGGCTCTTTTTTTAGAAAAAAAAGAGAAGCTCTTACGAGCTTCTGTATTGGAATCCGGCAGCGACCTATCCTCCCGGGCCGTCTCCAGCCAAGTACTTTCGG
>ONVN01000431.1 GCA_900321295.1 uncultured Eubacteriales bacterium | reverse complement strand
ATCCGCCGACAAGGGCGTAACAGCCGCCTGCCTGCAGTTCCATATTCACGTCCTTCAGGACCGTTTTTTCTCCCCCGTAGGCAAAACGGAGATCCCGGACCGAGATGCCTTCGAAAAGAGAAGGCCTGATAGGGCTTCCTTCATCCGGGATGTTCCGGTTCAGGGCCTCCGCCAGCTTATCCATCAGACCAAAGGAGGATTTTGCCCCGGCGAAGAAGGTGGGGAGGGCCTGGATCGGCTCGAGAACGTAGTTCAGAAGCTGCACGAAGACAATGGCGGTACCGCCGGTCACCGTGCTGCTGCCGGAAAGCGCGATGGCCGCGGCGACGAAGAAGACGCCAAACTGCAGAATGCCGCCGGCGATGCCGGAGGAAGACTGGATCAGCACGCCGATCCCGGTGCGCTTTGCCGATGCGTCGGCCACGCTTGCATTCTGTTCCTCGTGCATACGGGCAATGTTTTTCTCTGCCTTGGAGCTCTTGATCACGGCGAAACCGGTGAGCGTATCCTTGAGCATGGCGGTGTAATGCTCTTTCCGGTCAGAGACCGCTTTCTCGGCTTTTTCGGCTTTGCTTCCGAACACAATGGATACGATAATCGGAAGCAGGGAAAAGCCGATGGAGATGAGGGTCAGCAGCGGACTGTACCACAGCATGAGCCCCAGCGCGCCGACAAAAGCGATGCCGGTCGAGATGGTGCTCTGAAGCGGCGTAAGGAAATCCCGCTCGATAATGTTGACGTCGTTGGAAAGAGCGGAAAGATACAGAGAACTGTTCTCGCCGGAAAAGGCCTGGATTCCTTTGTCCAGCAGCCGGCTGAATACGTATTCCCGGTACTGCTTCATGGCCTTTGCCCGGAAACGGGAAAGAAAAGTATAGTCGATCACGGCGGCAAGCGCGATCAGCGCAATCGCTCCGCAGGCAATGGCCAGCAGGGCACCGAAGGTATATCCGCTGATGCCGGAAATCAGGTCGACGATCTCCTTGATCAGCCAGGAGATGATGAGTTCTCCGGCAGCCGCCAGAACGGCGGAAATCAGGGTCATCGCCAGATTGAACCTGTTCCCGCGGAACAATTCCCGCAGGAAGGGGCGGCGCAGCGCTTGGATTTGTTTTTTCACGGTCTGATTCCGGCTCATGGTTTTTCCTCCATTTGTTTTTCTGCCTTTTCCGGCGGGCTGCTGCGGACTTCGTTCCACAGAGAAGCCAGCTCCGGATCCTGAAGCTTCCCAAGAATGAATGCAATACTTTCCCCGGCGGTTCCGCCAAGGCCGTCATGTACGCTTCCCTCAACCGGTCCTGAAACATACCGGAAGGCGGAAAGACCATAGTATGGCGCCGCATCAAAGGCGGCGGCCAGAGCGGCGGTTTTGCGGAGGAGACTCCGCGCTTTCTCTGTGTTTCCCATATGAAGCTGCGCATGGGCAAGCAGGACCGTCAGGACCCTGGCCATTTTATCCGGGTAGCCCACCTGATCCTCTTTCCGGATGCCGGTCAGAATATCCAGTCCCCAGCCTGCGATCTTCTGCACGGACGGATAGTCATTCGACGCGCTGAAGACAACCGCGAAGCCGATCACCGTGGTCCAGAGCCGGATGACACTTTCGGAAAGGGAACTGGAGAGGAAGGGCACGGCTTCTTCCGTCCGATTCAGGAACAGGGAGAGCATTGCGCCGATTGCGGCGTCAAACATCCCGCCGGTATTGTGCTTTTTCAGAATTTCCACACCCTGTTCCGGCTGGCCCATCTGCGCGTGGATATCCCCGATGTTTCCGTAAACCGTATATTCGCTGACACAGGAGCCGGTGTTCTGAGAAATCAGCAGCAGCGCCTGCTCATAGAGTTCCAGCGCCCTGCGGAGAAAATTCAGATCATGTCTTTCCGACCCGAACACATGATAGGTCTGGGCACATCCGTGAACGACCTGGAAGGAATTCGGATACTTTTTCAGCGCTTTTTCCGCCTTGGAAAGCGCCGCGGGATCACCGTTCCGGAGACAGGTGTTCAGGCGTTCAGCAATCGCATCCAGGCTGTTGTCCTGGATTTTATACCCCAGGAGCACGTCGACGGACGTATCAAAGAAGTCTGCCAGCCGGATGATCACCGGCAGTTCCGGTATGGACAGCCTGGCTTCTCATTTGTAGACAGCGCCGGGCGTGACGTCGAGCACTTCGGCAAGCTGTTCCTGGGTCAGGGATCTTTGTTTCCGGAATGTGCGGATGTTTTCGGCAAGATTGATCTCCATCATGCGGCCTCCTCAGCTGTTTCGGGGGTATTGTAGCAGAACGGAACCGAAAAATGAACACACCGCCAGTACCGGCAGAATTGTATTTTATATACCGACAGTATGAATTCCAGATAGTCATCCTGACCGATCCGCTTCTTCCTGGTGCCCGTTCTGCAGACGAAGCCTTTGAACGGAAGGGAAGCCGATGGAAGGCACAGGAGAATCCGGGGCCGGCAAGGCCCGGGCGATCCTCCGGATGACGTCATGGGGGATCCGGAGGCAGCGTGCGCTGATACCGCGGGGAGAAAAAAGAAAACTGTCCTGCCGGGGACAGGACAGTATGACATTCACGGATATACAGCCAGGAACGGAACGGTATCGATCCCCAGGTGGTTTCCGGGCACAACCGGTTCGCGGCTGACGGAGTCTACCCTGGGCACTACGCGCTCCAGGGTGGTGGCCTGCTCAATCACGAGTTTGTTGCAGCCCACACGCAGGAGGTCGGTCACGTCAAACCGATAGTTTCCGGCGACCTGAACACCGGCACGGACGCCGTTGACGAACACCTCGATGCCTTCCTGCAGACCAGGGATAACCAGTTCCATGCGGTCGGACACGGGGTTCGGGGCAAACGTCGTCTCGTACCGGATGAAACCGCCGAAGGAAGGATCCTCTTTTTCATAGGCATCCGGAAGAACCACCGGGGATGGCATGCCGAAGGCCGGGTATTCTGCGGCCCTGCAGACACTGCGGGTCCAGTGCTTCAGAGGCAGTATCGCTGCGCCGGATACCGGGCGTTCCTCCCGCAGTTCTTCAGGTGGAAGGTATGATTTGTCAAACACATAGAGATAGCTCTTCCGGGGCTCCCAGACCACCGGAAAACGGCTGTCATCATCCATGGAAACGGCGTAGCAGCAGTTGTCCCAGGCATCATACCGGTAAACGCAGTGTGCACGGAGGAAGGAGCCCTGGAACCGGACGGTGCCGGTATAGGTTTCCGCGGACTCGTTGACGCAATAGTACAGTTCATAGTCCTCCCCGATATAATGCAGGCAGCGGATCATACGGGAAGCGGGCGTGCACTGCACATGGGAAAGCCGGCCCGCTGCGCACCGGCTTTCCAGTTCCTGCATGGAGCAGACGGTGAAGACATCTGCCGGGTTCGGAGGACAGACCGTTTCTCCCTTCTCCGTGCAGAAGCCGCGGGGCAGGGAGCCGATAAACAGGACGGGAATGCCGGATTTCTTCATTT
>ONVN01000433.1 GCA_900321295.1 uncultured Eubacteriales bacterium | reverse complement strand
GAAAGCTCTATCTGGACAGCGGGACACTGACCCCGGTCCTGAAAAAAATGGAAGCGCAGGGATATCTTGTTCGAAAGAGAAACCCTGAGGATGAACGTGTAGTGACCTTGACGCTGACAGACACGGGACGCACGATGAAAGACAAGGCGAGAAGCATTCCTGACGAAATGGGAAAATGCATGATGCTCACGGAGCAGGAGATCGCATCTCTTTATGGAATACTCTACAAAGTTCTGGACCAATTTGGCGAAAATGAATGAAAAGGAGATTCACAATATGGCACCGATTACGATTACCAAAGATAATTTCGAAGCTGAAGTTCTCCAGTCCGACAAGCCCGTTCTGCTCGATTTCTGGGCAGTCTGGTGCGGCCCCTGCAGAATGATGAGTCCGATCATGGACGAGATTGCAGAGACTGTCCTGGACGTAAAGGTCGGCAAGGTCAACGTGGATGAAGAGGAAGAGCTCGCTGCCAAGTTTGGCATCATGAGCATTCCGACCATCCTTGCTTTCAAGGATGGGAAGCTTGTCAACCAGACCATTGGCGTACAGCCCAAAGAAAGCATTCTTCGTCTGATTGGCAAATAAGCTCTTTCGGTCAATAATGCTGCTGACGGATCAGGAACGAGAAAAGAAAACAAATGAGAGCAGATTCAAAAGCGCCGGATTTTTCCGGCGCTTTTGCATTGTGGAGAAATCGTGAAGAGGGAAGAAAAGTCTGGTGTTTTTCGTTTGGTGAATATCACGTCATTGCCTTGCAATGACAGATACCCTGTGATACAATCGCAGTTGCCTGTGCGGAAACAATGTATTCACAGGAGAAAGAAGGTGTCAGATTGTCTCAGACAAGCCGTAATGGACGCAGAAGTGCACAGCGCCGTAGTGGACGAGAGCGTGAGGAGCAGATGATTGCGAGAAAAAGAAAACGCAGGAACCTGATTTTCAGCCTGCTGCTTTTTGGGGCTGCACTTGCTCTTCTGATTATGGTGACGCCGAAAGAGGTTCAGAAACGTGCATCCTATTCTACGGGCACGGAAGATGGACTGGTGGATACGCATGAGCAGGCCAGTGCGGAATATAAAGGCCTTATGATCAGCGAACTGATGTCGTCCAACCATACTGCTGTGCCGGACGATCATGGCGAATATTCTGACTGGATTGAGGTATGGAATCATTCCGGGCATGACATTCCCCTCGAGGGTGTCGGTCTTTCGGATGATGGAAGCGCAATCCGTTTTCTCTTCCCCAAAATCACACTGAAAGATGATGGCAGGATTATTGTCTTCTGTGATAAAACGAACCAGGTCGACACAGGAAGACCGCTTCATGCAAAATTCAAGCTTTCCTCTGTTGGCGAAACGGTCTATCTTTTTGATCCGAACGCCTATCTCCTGGATTCTGTTCCCTACAAGATTATGAGCAGTGACATGTCATGGGCGCTGCTGGAAGATGGAAACTTTGCCGAGGTCAGCTATTTCAGCCCTGGTTATCCGAACACAGAAGAAGGTCATCTTGCATATCGTGAGGATACCATGGTGATTGAAGGCAGTCTGGTCATCAATGAAATCATGGCAAACGCCAAGAGCGGTCTTGCGGATCAAGACGGCGAGTATGTAGACTGGATTGAACTGTATAATACGACGGACCAAACCATCAATCTGGATAATTATGCACTGAGTGATAATGAGGCAAAGCCGCTGAAATGGAGATTCCCCCAGGGAGCGGTTGTAGCACCGCGCAGTTATTATCTGGTCTTCTGTTCCAAGAAGGACAGACGGGATGATGCGACCACGATTCCCCATACGAATTTCGCTTTATCCGCAGAACATGACACGGTTGTTCTTTCAGACAGTAACGGACATCTGGTGGACCGTGTTACGGTGGACAATCTTCCCTCTGACTGCACCTATGCGAAAGATGCCAATGGTTTATTCTCGATACACCAGTATGCAACTCCGGGGCGTCCCAATGATGATATCGCTGGCGCCGATCTTGATCTGCGTCAGCGCAATGCAAGCGGTGTCTTTCTTTCAGAAGTCATGGCATCCAATGATTCAACGGTCATTTATCAGGATGGGCCGTATGTCGACTGGATAGAACTCTATAATTCGGGGACTTCGACCGTAGACCTTTCGGGCTACGGTCTCTCCGATAGTATTGACCGTCCGAGAAAATGGCAGTTTCCTGCAGGGACAAGCATTGGCCCAGGGGAATATAAAATCATCTTGTGTGATGGGTCAGATACGGTATATAATCCTTCTGTAATACAGCATACCAGTTACCGAATTTCGCGGACAGAATGCGAGACGGTTTGTCTGTCTGACCCATCCGGCCACGTGCTTGATAAGCTGATCCTGCCAGTGATACCGACCAATGTATCCTATGGCAGAACACTTGGCATGAGCGGCTTTTTTTATTATGATGTACCGACCCCTGGCGCAGCCAATGGTTTGAACGGCTTTTTGGGATATGCTCCCAAGCCTGCATTTTCTGTGCAGCCGGGGCTCCATCATTCGCCTGTTTCTCTGACTCTTTCTGTGGAAGACGGATATACGATCTACTATACAACCG
>ONVN01000435.1 GCA_900321295.1 uncultured Eubacteriales bacterium | reverse complement strand
TTTAATCGGGTGACGAATAACGGTCTTCAGCTTCTCTGGCGCAACCTTTCTGGCATCGCTCAAGTATATTTCGTGATGGAGGCGCTGTTCGGTGATATCCAGCGTGCAGCCCTGCTGCTCCATGAACGCATGTATTCACTCCGTTAAATCATCCATATGCTTTTTCATTTCTCTGACAATCTCCCGGATGCTCTTGCTGTCTGTGTCAATGACGATATCCCCCGGGCCGGGCGGAAGGTGCAGCCAGTAGTAATTTGTCTCGCCTTTGTCGCCCCGTTTGTCATGCCGCTTTTTCAGTGTATCCTCCGAGCAGGTGAGTGTGAAGACGATGGTTTCATACTCCTCAGCGGTGATCCCCTTCAGGATGTTTTCCCGGATCTGTGGATCCGTCAGCACGACGGAGGTAAAAAACACATACGCAAAACCTGAATCCAGATAGTTGGACAGAACAAAGGACATGCTTTTATCCCCATTTCGGAGACGGCTGTCCGTGACTGAAAAGGGATGCACGCACCAACACCAGTCCCCGTCCAGATACGCGCTGTTGTTATAGCTTTCAAAGAGCCGCGTGCCCACGGCTGTCTTTCCAACACAGGGGGACCCGCTGATGAGGATGAGCTTCTTTTGCATACTGTTTTCCTCCTGGCTGAGCTTATTTCTGTTTCTTTTTCACTTCATCCATTTCCGCAATGAGTTCATCCAGCGGATGATATTCACCGCCCCACCATTCAAATACATGCATGCCTTCCTCTTCGAGCACAGATTCCCTGAGCGTCATCTGAATGCCCAGCTGTTTTAGAAGCCCTTCGCGATCCACCGACTGATAATCAAAAGGCAGCAGCTTGCAGAATTCTTTATAGGAGACGCCGCACACGATCTGATGCACCCCAAGAGATGCGATGGCCGCCAGACAACGCTCGCAGGGAGCGCAGCTGGTATATACGACAGCGTGCTCCAGAATGTTATCAGAATACTTGTTGGCGCATTTGTGCACCAGATTGAATTCTGCATGCCCGAAGATTCTGTGGACATAATCCGCCGTATTTTCCGCTTCCTCGAGGATTTCCCCGTTATGCACAAGGACCGCGCCAAAGGTATCAAAGCCCTTCTTTCCGGCGCTGATCGCCAGTTCATAGCATCGTTTTATATACTTCCCATGATGATCATCCACAGGCGTGTCCTCCCAATTCTATTTGTTTCTAGATGTAAATCTGAACAGCGGATCACCGTTTTCTTCTGTGCCGTACTGCACCATGCCGCCCTTTTCCATGGCTCGTGCGGAAGCAACGTTCTCTTTGGCACAGCCGCCATGTACGCCGGAAAGAGCGTAATCTTCCACGGCGATCCGCAGCAGTTCCTTTACGCATTGTGTTCCGTATCCCTGATTTCGGTATGCTTCATCCAACAGGATGAAAAGTTCAGGCTCCGCCGGATTACGGCTTCCGTCCAGCCCGCACCAGCCCATGATGGTTCCGGGATGCTCTTTCCCGCACACCGCAAGGCAAAGATGACGGATGCAGCCTTTCGTATTCCTTTTGTAATTCCTTTGCATATAGGCAACGGTTTCCTGTGCCTCCGTGTCAGAAAGCGGATGATGATCGGAAGGCCAGGTCCGGGCTACTTCTGACAAATCGTCCTTCGTGACAAAATGAAGAATCAGGTTTTCTGCTTGATAATCCAGCATATTATCATCCTTTCTATCGATATTGCCGCAGCTTCAGAGCAGGAGCCATGAAAGGCCAAACAACACAAGGCTTACAGTCAGTGCGAGTCCGGGAACCCACGCGGCAATTGCATAGCCAAAATTCTGGTTATGGATAAACTGTATCTTACTGACATACCACAGGCCGTCCCGCTCCTCCAGAACCCCGGTTATCCTGACTGGAATGCGGAAACAGATACGGTCAAGCCGGATCCGGCCCCGCACGGCAAAATACAGAACGCTGCCCGTCCGGCTAAGCGATGCTGTATCCACATCCAGCGCCTGGTGCGGGCTTCGTCAAAGGGCGTGGGATAGTGCGCCATCGTTTCCGCGTCGGACAGGCTCTCATAGAGGGATGCGAAATCGTCCGGCGTATATTCCCTCAGGAGCAGGCGTTCGGTTTCGATCATTCCTGCTCCCTCCACGATTCCGTCAGTCCGGTGATAAACGCTGCGATTGTCTTTGCCGTTTCATTCGGACTCTGGTCTTCCGTATCGATAAAGAGCTGATACTTGCCCCGGTTTCGTCCGATCCACTGATTGTAATCGATGTGGGGTCGGATTGCTTCGTCCGTTGTAAAACCACGTTCTTTGGGCCTGGCCCGCAAGCGTTGTTCGATGATCGGGTCCTTTGCCCAAAGCGCAATATAGAAAGTGGCAGTCAATTCCTCCGGCACGGCAGCTTTTGTGGTGTAATCATGGGGAGCCATGCACGAAAAGAAGACCAGATTTCTTCCGTGAGCGATTCGGAAGGCTTCCGCCAATGTATCCGCACCGTATCGTTCCTCCCGTTCGGTGCCGGCATAGTCCCACCAGTTGAGGCCCGTTTCATCTGAATCGACACAGGCATACCGGTCCGGGGCCAGTCTTGCGGACAGTTCGGTTTTCATCGTGGATTTTCCGGCCCCGCAGGTGCCGGTGATGATAAACAGTTTCATTGGTTCGCGGCTCTCCCTTTCTTCGTGATGCGGTGCATCCTTTCCTATGTCCCCTTTGGATCACAGTTTTTTCACGTAGGCAACAATCTGGTTGGCTTCTTCAAAACCGACCGCCCGATGAAACTGCTGACTGTCCGTGTTGTCCAGTTCACAGTCGCTGGCAAATTCCGTGCAGCCCTGCGCTTTTGTCCAGTTTTCACATGCGGTCAGCAGGCTGCGGGCGATGCCCTGCCGGCGTAAACCTTCCCGGACATAGATCCCTTCCAGATACCCCACCGGACTGGTTTCCGTTCCCTCCACATAATCTCGGCGGAGCTGGCACTGGGCAAAACCCACGGCGTCTCCCTGCTCTCTGTACAGAAAGACTGCCGCATCCTCCCGGGTAAGCAGGGAAGAGATTTCCTCTGTCATCTCTTCCGCCGGATGTTCCGGCCACAGTTCACAGGCGAGCGCTGTGACCGCAGCGGCATCCGTGCCGGTGGCCCGGCAGGGGTTGGTCAAAGGAGCATTCGTCTGCGGTTCTTCCCGTTTCCAGAACGTCCAGTGGATGCCTTTCCCATACCCGAGTTTTTCGTAAAAGGGATTCCCGCCGCCGGTCATGTGGGTGGCGCCAAGGGCCTTCATTCGGTGATAATGGCGGGATAATGCGGCAGCTGCCAGTCCCTTCCTGCGGTGGTCGGGATGGGTGCAAAGAGGCTCCATGTAGGCCAGCCTGTTTTCCGGCACCCACCACATGCCGGAGAAACAGACATACTCCCCGTTGTCATCCGCGATGATCACATCGTATTCATGGGTGGAATGAGGTGCCGGCGCTGTCATCGGGCCGATGACGCCCTTATAGGATTTGGCAGGCGTCCAGTCAAAGGAATGATCCTCCATATCCCAGCCCTCAAAGGGGCCGTTTTCTCCGTTACCGAAGCCGTACCAAAGGAGCTTCGCAAGCCTGAAGCCATCCGCGTTCCTCGGGTCCACAAAGTGATAGCCCTGGGGCAGGGGATAATTCAATTCGTTCCGGAAATCAAAGTTCCGGTCCTCATA
>ONVN01000437.1 GCA_900321295.1 uncultured Eubacteriales bacterium | reverse complement strand
TTCATGACAATATCAAAGATTGCCTTTTCAGAGTTGGAAAGCGTTTCCTGAAGGGTATTCTGCTGACTGTAACACTCCTGCGAAATCTGCTGGCTGGCAGCAATCAGTCGGCGGAGCACACTTTTCTCTACAACAATCTGTATATATGCTTTCACATTGGCCGTTGCAGGAGCAAAGCTGTAAAGCTCAACCAGATAGATATTTCCGCCGATTCCCTCCAGCGTCCCGCGCCTTGAAAGCTCGGCCTGGACCGTCATTAAGTCAACGGGCATCTGCTGAAGATTGAGAGCGAGCATTGCATCATAGATTTCCCGATGGGAAGGCTGATAGAAATCGTCCTTCGTCAGCATTTCCACGGCAAGCTGGACTGCATTGCTTTCTTGAAGCATTGCGCTTAGCACGCTTTTTTCTGCCTCAACACTGTTCGGGGGGATCATCGACCGGAGTTCACTCATCTGCTCATCTCCCTTCCCGCAACAGTTGTCTGCTTACTTTTCAGCAGGCACCACATGAACAGTCATCTGAGTGGTAATACCGCTATAGAGCCACACGCTCATGGTTACATCGCCGACCTGTTTGATCGGTTCAGAAAGCTCGATCTTTTTCTTATCAATACGGATTCCATATTGTTTTTCGAGCTCGTCTGCAATTTCAGCCGTTGTCACGGAACCATACAGTCTGCCTTTTTCGCCGCATTTTACAGCCAATGTAACACCTTTGTTTTTCAGCTGTTTGGCCTTTTCATTGGCCTCTTCGCGTTTTTCAGCTTCCCGCGCAGCCTCGGCAGCACGTTTGCGCTCGACTTCTTTCATGGCTCCTGTTTTTGCTTCCATGGCGAGCTTCTTGGGAAAAAGAAAATTGCGGGCATATCCATCAGAAACGGATACAATATCGTCCCGCTTTCCAATATTCTTTACATCCTGAAGAAGAATGACTTTCATTGATAATCCTCCCTGTCTGTTTTCATCCAAGTCCGTATTATAGCCGAAAAACAGACGATTCTATTTTACTCCCCGTAGTCCGCTTTTGCAAGTGACTCTGCAGTTTCAAGTGTCTTCCACGTCTTTTCCATGGGTTTTCAGTAAATGCGTCCTTGGAATAAGACTGAATTTGACTTTACGTTCTACTTGTCAAATGATATAATGATGTGTCTGGTAAACAGACAATGCAACTGCAATCGGAGGTTCTGTATGGCGCAAATCCATGACATTGGTATTGATCTCGGCACATCTCAGGTGCTTATCTGTGCCAGAGACAGAGGCATTGTGCTGAGGGAACCCGCCGTGGTCGCTGTAGACCGCAATACCGGAAAAGTACTTGCTGTAGGTTCCGACGCCTATCGATTAATCGGTCGCACACCAGGAAATGTTCAGGCAATACGTCCCCTCCGCCAGGGTACAGTCAGCGACTTTGAACTCACTAAGGAACTGATTCATGCAATGATCAAGCACGCAATCGGAAACCACTGGTTTTCACGCCCTCGGGCAGTGCTTGCGCTACCCACAGGTGTCAGTGACACCGAAAAGCGGGCTATTCTCTCTGTCATGCTTGATGCAGGCATGCGAAAAACACAGCTGATCGACAAACCTGTTGCCTCCGCAATCGGACTGGGTCTGCATTTTACCGAGCCCTATGGAACCATGATCATTGATATGGGTGCTGGAGCAAGTGACATAGCGGTACTTTCCTCAAGCGAAGTGATTGTGGGCACCTACACACAGATCGGCGGAGACTATTTTGACGACGCCATTATCCGTTATCTCAGAAAAAAGCACAATTTACTGGTCGGCGACCGCACGGCTGAGGAAATAAAAATCACCCTTGGAAGTGCTGTTCCGCCAGATAATGATCTGACCATGGACATTACCGGCCGGAATCTCATTTCCGGTCTTCCCAAGACCCAGTCCGTCTCTGCACTCGAAATCTATGATGCATTGAAAGATCCGATTGCTGATCTGATCGAATGCATACAATCTGTGATTGAGCATACTCCGCCACAGCTTGCCTCCGATATTTTCGATGACGGTATCATCCTCACAGGCGGTGCCGCCCAGCTTTCCGGGCTTCCCGATGCCATCTATCAGGAGCTGCATATTGCAACCGGCCTCGCAGATGATCCTTCCACAACAACAGTCACCGGGTGTGCAAGAGCTCTGGAAGATACACCTGAAATGCGCTCCTATCTGCAGGATACCGTCCGCTCACGGTTTCTGTAAGATTCTCATCTCAGGCCATACCGCTTTTCAGAGGACAATAAAACAGAGGACCAATTCCGGTCCTCTGTTTTATTGCTTTTTTGGCTGAGTCTTACATCATGCTGCCCATCAGCTGCATGATGGTTTCTTCCGTCAATTCGGTCAGGGTTTCGTCCTGGGTCAGGTCGGTCCAGGTTCCCTTTTCCGTCATGCCGAGGTTCATGTTGATCTCTTGGCCAGCAGCGTTCATCGTGCATGCAAGGGAGTCATCAAGCACCTCTACGGTCATATTTACAACCTGTTCCTCACCATTCTGCTTGATGGTCGCAACAGCTTCCATCT
>ONVN01000439.1 GCA_900321295.1 uncultured Eubacteriales bacterium | reverse complement strand
TTCCCGATAAATTCTTTCTGATAGACAGTCAGCAGGCTGGAAAAAACCAGTGCCCTGTACAGCTTTTCCTGAGGAATTGCATACTCTCTTGCATACACAATGACCGGGACCGAACTCGCAATCCCTTGGTTGCCCGAGCCTGAATTAATCACCACCGGCATCTCACACCCATCCATTCTTGCTTCAGACGCAGCTGCTGCATACGCCCGCATCCTTGTTATGACGCTTTCCGGATAGGTTTCCCGAATCACTCTGCCGATTCCCAGCCCATAATTTCCAGACATTCCTTCATAAGCAATATCCATATTAAAACGTATCTCTCGGTCCAGCAGCGGCTTAACCAGATTCAGATCTACTTCGTCGGCAAATGCTTTGATATTCTCAACAGAAAGTCCACTTCTGTCCGCTGCTTCTCCCCCGTTCTCATGGTCATCTCCTTCATAGAGAACCGCGCCGTTCTTTTCGATCCTGTAGATATTCGTATGATCGTAACGGATTTCCACAGAAACTTTGTCATCTTCCAGGAACTCCTCAATCACAAAGTGCAGCGGAATATCGGATTCCAGAAAATCGACTCTGCACAGACCCGCATCGACAAATGCTGCTGCCTGATTCCGTTTTTCATCCGTAACTGCCACGAGCACTTCCATATTTTTCGAGGCATCACCAGCAAAAGCGCCAAGTGAGCACGCCATCTCAATCCCGGTTTTTCCGCCACTCGCCGGAATGGTGACACATCGTACATTCTTGATCATGTTCCCTGAACATCTTGCAATTATACGTTGTGGATAGCCACCCAAGATTTCTCTTGCCCTCGCTGACGCGAATGCCAAAGCAATCGGTTCTGTACATCCCATTGCAGGCACCATTTCCTCCTGCATAATGCCCAGAAAGTTTCTCCAAAGTTCCTTCATCGTGTCAGCCTCCTGTCCAATATTGTTTCATCTGCATTTCCATTGCTTTGATGATCCTTCTGTTCTCCTTGGCCTTCAAGTTTTGAACTGTTCGCCTTTTTCTTCTGGAATTCGCATGCTTCTATCCCGCAGATGATAAAAACCTGTGTGTGTTTACACCGTGCTGTCCGCAGCAAGCAGTCCCATGGCAAATACAGTTAATGCTCTGCGATAATTCGGAAGATACAATCCTTCATCCGGCTGGTGCGCTCCACCATGGCCTGGTGCGAAAAGATCGGTTGGTTCTTTGGGCAGTCCACCAAATCCGAATCCGATTGCCTGTTCAAGATACTTGCAATAGGTGCCTCCTGCAATAACGTATGGCTTCATTTCAAGCCCTGTGGTTTGATTGCAGGCATCTGTCATGGCATCCACGACTGGGTTTTCTCTGGGATAATAGCTGGATGGACTTGTCTGTATATTATCAAGTTCACAACCATGCTCTGCAGCCAGCGTGCGAAGGGATTCGATCAAATCTTTCTGATCACTGGAAATACAGGTTCTGGAATTCACCCGCAGCACAAGCCGGCCGTCATCGTTCAGGAACATCATGACAGGTACTGCGCTGGTCTTCCCGCTGATTTCATCTTTTCCGGCAATTCCCAGACTTTCTCCCCAGTCATCCTGAATGCCGGCAAAAAAGGAGATCACCTCTCGTTCGCTGTCTGACAGTTCGCTGCACCGGATAACCTGCTGCAGGAGCATACGGATCGCATTGACCGATCCCTCCGGAAAGGCACTGTGTCCTTGCCTTCCATGGCCTTCCAAACGTTGTCCGGCAACGACCATTTCGGCTTCAGGAGGAATAATATTGGACGCAATCCCGGCATGAACTTCTGTAATTGTCCTCATCCTGTCTTTCGAAACGAGATCGAACGTAATAATCCCCTTTTCTCCATAACAAACCGGGAATCCGCAGTCTGCAATAATACTCAGCTTTTCTGCGGGGAAATGACTGGTGAAGTACTGCACATCGGACATGCCATGTTCTTCATCCGTTCCCACAAACAGCTTGATGCTGTGCTTCAGAGGAATCTTCAATTCTTCAAGTGCTCTGAGTACATACATAACCCCAACAGCAGGCCCTTTGTTATCATCCGCGCCCCTGCCAATGAGGTAATCACCTTTTTGAACCGGATCAAACGGGGCCGTGTGAACCCAGTCATTTCCCGGCGGTACTACGTCAAGATGGCACCAGACAGCGATCTCCTTTTCAGGCTCATCGCCCCGCATGGTCAGTGTGCCAAAACGGTTATCGCAGTTCTCCGTCCTGAAACCATAAGATCGACCCAAGCGCAGCATTTCCTGGAGAGCCTTCAGGCAATCCGAACCATAAGGTGTCTCCGGATCATCATACCGGGCAATGCTTGGAATTCGCACCATGTGCTGAAGATCATTGAGAAGTTCCTCCCAATGGAGATCAAACCATTGGTCCAGCTGTTTCTGTACCGTCATCTTCTTTTCCTCTCTCCATTACATCATTGATTCGTTCCCGAAGGTTTCCACAAAACTTCCCATAATAGGAAATCACAGATGACCGGAAGCCTGGAAACATCCTTCGTGCATTCATCGTCCATGGTTCCTGAAGGCCTGACATCACTCAAAACAGTCGGAGGGCTGTTTACTGTCCCCTGCAAAGGAACGGACCGAAATGCAAAGCCAAACAGATCGGGTGACCAGCATCATTGAAAGCCAGCGTTTCAGCAATATCATTCAGTACCAACATAAGATTCCGTTCTGGAACAAAGCAGCAGGATATGCTTACCATTTCTGCAGTTTTGTGCTGATTGCTGCAAAAGTCAGACATATAGGATCATCATCGCAAAAGACGCAGGGACATGTAATGTTCAAAATGCAGCTGTCGATCTTTTCATGCATAGAATAAGCAATTCCGAATATCCCGAATACCACGTTTTGGGCAAATAAGTTGCTGTTTCAACCTAGAATGGTATGTATCACAAACTGCTCTATTTCTTCATAACCACATGCTTATAAACCATATTCTTCGCAAAAAGCAGGAGAAACCATGGTTTCTCCTGTAACGAACTCTTTTCCCATATGAACCATGTACGGCTTCAAACAGAACTGCGTTTGCGTATAGAAATCAGATGACAGTGAAACCATCTACATGCTCAAGGCAATGCTTTGCTGCCTCATACATGGCCTGATACCCTGCATCATTGGGATGACCGTCATCCATATAGAATCCTTCACGAAAATGTCCGCAGCCATCCTCAATCGCATCCAGCCACTGCAGAACAGGAACATCCCATTGTCCCATTCTTTCATGCGTTTCCCGAAGCAGTTCATAATGCATCGCCTTATAGGCATTATGCGGATACACCCCGCCCATCATTACTCTGATGCCTGTTTTCTGGAGCGACTCCTTGATTTTGAGCAGATTATGTTCAAAAATTCCCTGGATGACTTTAGCACCCAGATAATCCTGCGTCCAGGGCAGCCCTTCATTGGCAAGTCCGAGCCCGACAATACATACATCCGGATGATGTCGGATCACATCGTGCTCCAGTCTGAGAAGAATGTCAGTGGTCGTCTGTCCCCCAATGGAACAGTTGCTGACGTCCCATCCTTCTGTCTCAAAATCCTTTCCCAGCAAGTAGCTCCATCCATGGTTGTCTGTTCCGCCATATCCGTAGCATACACTTGATCCAATAAATATTAATCTTTCTTTCACAGCTTTCATCCCTTATTTGAATTTTACAGCTGTCCCGTATGCCATGACTTCTGCTGCGTTCTGCATGACCGATGAAGAAGCATAACGTACACACACAATGGCATCTGCACCGAGAGCATTTGCTTCCTCCATCATTCGTTCTGTGGCAAGCTGCCGTGCATGGTCCATCATTTCATTGTACTTCTTCAGTTCGCCGCCGACCAAGGTCTTCAAACCTGCTCCGATATCCCGGAAAGCATTCACGGTCTGAATCGTGCTTCCTTTGACAACCCCCAGCATCTCCAGATCCTTGCCATTAATCGTCTCTGTCGTAACCATTAACATTTCCTTTTCCTCCTTATTTTGAGCCAGAAGCCGTTTTCTGGCGCATTTCCTGTTCTTTCAGCCCTGTCTGCATATCCGAAAACACATTGCGATCATCTGTGCTCTTTTCCTGATGTCCGTCAAATTCTGACATGCAGCTTTTCTATCTTCCGACCGAACCTGATTCTCACCTCCGAACAACGTTTTTCAGACTTCTTCCTTGGCCGCAGGAGATTCGGAATCATGGCAAATACGAAGATTACCGCCCGTTCATTCTTGGCAAAGACGGATCGGCTGGCAATCGGCAAACTTTTCCAATTGCCAGTATCTGTCGATACGTCAGCGTCCCGGAGCATGGAAAGATGTTCATCATCTTGTTGCGTGGCGTAAATTGCGCCTGTGGAATCACTTCAGCATCTGCAACCAGAATCCGCCCCAGCACCATGATCAGGATACTGGTCCCACAGGCTTGGAAATGATTTTGCAGCCGTCCTTTTACACAGAAACTCTTCTCTTCCTTCTTGTCCACAACTCACAGCGGGATCATGTTGCCATCGCTCTGCGAAAAACTTCTTCCACGTGCTGCCGGCACTCTTCCTTTGTCTCCCGAAGATGAGCCTCATAGAGTTTCTCTTTCCCTATAAACATACTGGGATTTGCATAATAATCATACTTGTCTGCAATTTCCGGATGTTCATACTCATTAATTTTCTCAAACTCCACAGCCGCCCACTCTGGATGTTCCCGGATCAGTTCTTCAATTACCTGGTCCGCCTGAATACAATAAGGGCACGTGTCCAGATGAAAATACGTCACTTTCTGCATACATTTCACACCTTTCTGTTTTTTCATACCAGCTGACCTTTTCTCTTATGGTGTATGGATCACAATCCATTCTCATTCATCAATTACCATATTCTTCGTTCACGCATAAGATCAAGTGTATTCTCAAGACTGCCCAGGCGGAAAAACCGCATCCTTTCAAATCATCTTCCTTCCATGTTATCCGAACGCTGTTGCTCCCCTGGAGCGCTGCGCTTCTTTGAGCCGTGAAAAGATCATTCCTCCAGCAGGCCAAGTTTTCTCAGAAAGCATTTTCAGACCTGCACCATGCTCTTTTTCATACATCAAGCATGTTTTTTGAATCATCCATGAACCGATCCATCCTGCAAAAAGAGACACAACCATATGGCATGACCAGCCTTTTCAGACTGGCAAAAGGATTTCCAGATTGAATAGTTCATCCTCTGTTTGAATATTCATATTGCCTCCATATTTCCGGATGATTGCCTTCATACTCTGGATCCCAAATCCATGATTTCTCATATCCTGTTTCCTGCTCTGAGGCACTCCATTGTGCATCTGCAGTTCACCATCAAAATAGTTTTCCACCTGAATATACAGCATGCCGCCCTGATCAAGAATCGAAAGGCTGATGATTTTCTTTTCCGGATTCTGCAGATGTTCCACGCCTTCTATTGCATTGTCCAGCGCATTTCCCAACAACGTATACAGATCAACCAGTTCAATTCTTTTCAGTTTTTCAGAATGGACAGTACAGGAAAGATGGATGTTCCTGTTTTTGCAGTATACATTTTTTTCCGTCAGCAGGGTATCAACTGCATTGTTTCCGGTTCTGACCACCGCGTCATAGAATTCAACCGTTCTTGTGACTTCCAGAATCTGTTTCTTTCTTTCCTCATCTTTCATAGATGCCATCGCGAGCAGCTGGTGCTTCAGGTCATGGCTTTTTGTATTGATCATATCAATTGTTTCTCTGGAGAACTCATATTGTGTCTGCCGTTCCCTTGCAAGCCTGGCAATCAGTTCTTTTTCAGTCTGTACCGCCATATGCTGATGCAGAAACCAAAGCAAAAAGATAATCGTGGTATTAATCATGAAATGAATAAAGATAAGAAAATACATAAGCTGCCGGTAAGTAGCCTGCATTTCCGTATACTGTGATATAGGCTGGATCATGTATTCCAGTGCGTACTGCACGGACTCCATAATCAGGAAATACAGAAGATAGCTGATGATGAGCTCATTTCTTATTTTCCTGTCATACCCATGCCTGCCAATCTCGTCCACCTGTACCCTGCCTGCAATACACCAGTACACCAGCTGAAAAAACACGATATAGAAACCAAGAATCGCCATCATATAAAGGTATGGATGCTCCTCAGGAAAACCAGGGTACAGTGCATACACCATCAGATTTCTGGTAAACAGGGCAGCCATATTTTCTGAAAGAGACGCAAACATTGTCCGGTAAAGAGCACTGGTCACGGTTGTATCATAGCAAAACAGAATCAGCGCAAGCGGAAAGCAGCTCACTATAAGCCAGTAAGGTCCGATCAGAAACGGATAATGCTTGAGCCATGGCTGAAGGAAGTGTCGAAGAGGAACATATAAAAACGCCACCAGAAGACAAACGGCAGCACCTGCTGCGAGTCTCCGGAAGTAATGCTCCCGATGGTCAAGCGTCCTGTTGCAAAACAGATACAGAATGACCAGAAATCCGCCCATGTAACGGAGCTGATCAAATAATTCCAGAAATATGCTCATTTTTTCACCTATGAAGATAATGCATATAATCCACCAGCATTGAATCCTTATATGCCCTTCCGAGTGGAATGCTCATGCCGGCTACCAGCACATCGGAAGCACGGATTTCTGTCAGCCGTTGCAGATTAATAAGATATGACTTATGGCATCTTGTAAAGAAATAGTCTTTCAGGAAAAGCTCATGATCCTTCAAACTTGAACGGACGCGGTATTCCTGGTCCACCGTATGATAAATCAGGTAATGTGCCATCACTTCAACATATACAATATCAAAAGACAGCAGGGAAGCAGGTCCATTCAGCGTGTCAATTACGATATTCTGCCTCCTGTTTCTTTGGGCGATTTTCACAGCCTTTTTGAATTTCATTGAAAAATCATAGTACCCAATCGGCTTGATCATATAGTCAATCGCATTAACTTCATAGCCATTGATTGCATATTGAGCTATATTGGTAACGAAAAGAATCACAGACTGATCATCCGTTTTCCGGATTTCACGGGCTGTATCAAGCCCGTTTCTTCCGGGCATATCAATATCAAATATCAGGATGTCATACACAGGCCGATAGTTTTCAAGAAGCGAATCCCCCGTGGAAAACTGCTTCACATCAAAAGCAACATGGTTTTCTTCAGCATATCGCGTAAGAAATGACTGAAACAATTCACGCATAGACTGCTCGTCGTCCACAATTGCTATTCGCATTTTTGCCGCCTCCATGCCATAAAGTATACCATGTGCCTCATATGAACTCAATCCTTTCCGTCATTCCTTGTCCGGATTTCCCCTTTGATCCCGGCATTCGTCTGTCTTTACATTTCCTTATCTGCTGAGTATGCTATTCGCAGAATATTTTGCATGAACGAGGAACAGGCCATGAATCAGAGATTATGCCAGGTACTTGAAAACCGCCCCAACAACTATATCCTTCCGTTTTTCTGGCAGCACGGGGGAATGTGAGGCTCTGCTCCGGGAAGGCATGAAGCGCATCCAGGACAGCGGCATTGGTGCAGTATGTGTTGAATCCCGCCCTCACCCGGATTTTCTCGGTTCAAAATGGTGGCAGGATTTGGACGTGATCATGGATGAAGCAAAACGCCGTCATATGAAAGTATGGGTTCTGGATGACGCACATTTCCCTTCCGGAATCTGCAACGGAAAGATTGACAACACTTCGCCATATGGAAAAGAATATCTCACACACATATGCACAGATGTCCCCGGTCCCCTTATGGGGCATGCCTTCATGGTCTCCCTGTTCCCGGGTGAACGGCTTCAGGGTGTGATCATGGGAAGGATTGACCGCCAAATGCCCGGCGTCCTGACAGACCTCCATGACCTGACCAGCATGGTTTCCCATGGAAAAGTGTATGTTGATATTCCTGCCGGTACTTGGTGTATCATGGTGTTCAAAACAACACGGAAAGGCAGCGGACGCAACCACTATATCAACACCATCGATCAGCAAGCTGTCCGTTATTTTATCGATACTGTATATGAGGCACACTATGCCCATTACGCGCAGGATTTTGGGAAAACATTTGCAGGTTTTTTCTCAGACGAACCAGAAATCGGCAATGGAGCTGCAGAGCACGATCACCATTTGCGCGCAGGGCAGCCGGATATCAATCTGCCCTGGTGTCCGGAACTCGAAAGCATTCTGAAGGATTTCTGGGGTTCTTCCTATGCCAGGAATCTAGCCGCGCTTTTTGCAGAAACCGACATTCCTGACAGCGGGCATGCCGCTGCAATCCGTGAGCAGTTCACAGATCATGTTGCCTCTTTGTATGGCAGAAATTTCTGTCAGCAGATCGGAGACTGGTGCCGTGCCCATGGAGTCGAATATATCGGTCACGTAATCGAAGATGACGGCCGGCATGCTCAGTTAGGACTCGGAACCGCTCATTACTTCCGTGCTCTCTGGGGGCAAGATATGGCAGGGATTGACGTCGTCCTGCAGCAACTGCGTCCTGAACTGGATGACTATCCTTTTCATTCCGTGGGCGGGATCAATACTTATAACGGAGAATTCTTTCATTATGGACTGGCTTGTCTTGGCACTTCCCTTGCCATGCTCGATCCCAAAAAACATGGAAGAACCATGTGTGAAGTATTCGGTGCCTATGGTTGGTCCGAAGGGCTCAAACAGATGAAATGGATTCTGGATCATATGATGGCAAGCGGTGTCAATTCTTTTGTTCCCCATGCCTTCACAATGAAGGACTTCCCAGATCCCGATTGCCCTCCCCATTTTTATGCCCGCGGATATAATCCGCAGTATCCCTATTTTCGTAATCTTATGGAATACACGAACCGTGTCTGTCATCTCATCAGCGGTGGTTTCGCCCGGGTTCAGGCTGCTATCCTATATACAGCCGAGCAGGAATGGGCAGGAAAAGTCGTTCAGTTTGAAAAACCTATGCGGGAACTGACACAGGCTCAGATCAGTGCCCTCGTTCTTCCTGCAGATTCTCTTCTCCAGGCGCAGGTGAAGAATGGGGTTCTGTATCCAGTTGGAGGCGCTTCTTCGGGAATTGGCATATCTGCTCTTGTCATCTCTTCCAGCACCTGGATTCCTGCCCTGGCAGCGGATGCCGTGATCCGCGCCGCGACGAACGGTGTGCGCGTCTACTGCTTCGGAGATATGCTTCCCCGCATTCTGGAAACAGATGGAACAAACAAAGCTTTCCCGGAGGGTATCATCCACATGTGCAGCATGGGAGAACTTGCCACTTGCCTTCAATCGGATGGCTTCAGTGAAATATCTCTGTCCGAGCCGTCTCCCAGACTCCGCTATTACCATTATGTCCGGAAGGAAGCGGACTACCTTCTGTTTTTCAACGAGGCAGCCTATAACAGTCTCGATACTGAGGTAACCCATACCTTTGAAACAGAAGGTGCTTTCTGGTATGATCCATGGCTTAAT
>ONVN01000475.1 GCA_900321295.1 uncultured Eubacteriales bacterium | reverse complement strand
GGAGCTGTTCTTTGCGCTTCGCATCCTCGTTTTTCTGTTCCAGTTCGACCGCCCGAAGCCGAAGCAGCAGGCCATGACATTCTTCCAGATCAAGGGTTCCCGGAGTCCCCTCTGGAAGCTGCCTGATTCTCAACCGCAGATTCCAGAGTCTTTGCCCGGTTTCCTCACTTTCCAGGTCCTGTCCGCACCGGCGCAGTTCGGCCCACAGAGATTCGGTTTCCTGTTTTTTCTCTTCCTTCTCGGATTCCCGGGAAAGTTTTTCCAGGGCCTGAAGCATCTCCTCCGCGCTCTGAAAACGTCCGGCCGGTTCATAGGCACAGGCTTTCAGAATCACGTTCGCCATGTCTTCCGAGGCGTTTTCCGGTGCCGGGAGCTTTTCGCCCGCCAGGCGCCTCGCGTTCGCTGTGGACCGCTGCTCTTCCGAATAACTGTCCGATGTCACGAACGGCAGTCTCCAGTGGTTGAGAAGGCGGTAGAGCACAAGACCCAGGGCATACAGGTCGGCCGTATACCCGACTTCCGCTCCGCTGATCATCTCCGGGCTCATGTAATCCAGACTGCCCTTGATGGACATATAGGACGCACTGCCCGAGAGCTTCCGCACCGTGCCGAAATCCGCAATCTTGTAGACCCCATCTTCCGACACCAGAAGATTCTGCGGCTTGATGTCCCGGTGGATGAACTTCATCCGGTGCATATCCCTAAGCCCTGTGCAGATCTGGATGCCCAGGCGGATGGCTTCTGCTTCCGGATCGTCCGTATTCCGGAAACGGGTATGAATACTCTGAAGCAATTCCATCCGGATGAACAGGTCATATCCCGGCATCTCCTTCTTGTGGATGGGCAGCACATCATAGACCAGAACAAAATGCTCCTTGCCGGCAAACTGCTTCTGGATTTCAAACTCTTTCAGGATATTCTGAATTTCCCGGTCATAATACCGGTTGAGCGTCTCGGGATCCTCGGTGGCCAGTTCTTCCTGAACACTCCTCAGTTCAGCCTCGTCCTTTGGGATCGAGATATGCTTGACCGCACTGTAATATGTCTTCCCGAGGATTTCCTGCTTTGCCCGGTAGACGGTGCCATACGTGCCTGCCCCGATCATTTCCTCGAGATACCACGTGCCCCACAGGGGTTCAAATGCCTGCATAATGTCTTCCCTCCGGCTGCTTTTTCCGCGATGGTAGCGGTATCAGGAAAAAAGTTCTTTTCCGTTCACATTTTTGGCATGAAGTGTTTTCAGAAGATGCGGTTTTCGGCCGAGAGAGACCAGCTGAACCTTCCGGACGCGATGGGCCTGATCGGGAATCTTCAGCGGAGAAACGGCGTCCTGACTGACCCATTTTCCGTCCATTACGATGCCGTACGTCCTGCCTTCCCGCGGTTTCCAGGTGCACCGGATCGTGTCCCCGGAGGACCGGGCGGCCTGAAAGGACCTTCCCACCCCTTTATTAATCCTGGAAACAAGGAAAAACAGGAGGGAGAGGATCACGAGGAGGGCAACCGGCCATGCAAACACGGGGGCATTGCCGATGCAGGCACCCGCCGCACCCAGAAGCCAGACGGAGACCAGAACGTTCAGCCACAGCACAGCAGACGGACCCACAGGGACCCGGATCGGCTGAAGCGGCTTTTCTTCCGGCACCGGCCGCTTTCTGCTGGGTGATCCTGCAGGCTTTTCCTTCATTTTCTCTTCGGTTCCGTTCCGTTTTCCGGCCCTGCCCGGGGCACGGGCATCCGTACCCTTTCCCTCCGCAGCGTTTTTCTTTTCCGGATTCGTCTGCCGCTTCCCGGCGGCCTGCTCCTGCCGTCTGAGGAGTTCTGCACATCTTGCCGAAGCTGCTGCGACTTCCGGAAGATGCGGGTCCATGCGGGCACGCCGGTTCTGAATCCTGACCAGGCTCGCTTTAGTGATCGGTTCCTCCAGACGCTTCTCCCAGAGATCCATCTGCCCGGAAAGCCGCCTAACCAGGTCCGGTGCCGTATCTTCCTGGTTGGATTCCGTGGGGCACTCGTCCTGCGTATATTTCGGGCGCACTTCCTCTTCTTTCCCACTCAGAAGCTGCTGCAGGGCCTTCTGCATCTCCTGTGCGCTCGCCCACCGGTTCTCAGGCCGGTACGCACACGCCCTGAGAATCACATCCGCCATTTTCGGGGAGGCTTCATCCGGAGGCTGCAGCGGCTCGCCGGCAAGACGTCTGGCGGTGGCTCTGTCCCGCTCCGCCGCGGATACCCGGTCCGGAGGCATAAAGGGCGCACGCCAGTTGTTCAGAAGACGGTAGAGAACCAGTCCCAGCGAATACAGGTCGGCGTTATACCCCACTTCCGCCCCCGTCATCACCTCCGGGGGGATATAGTCCAGACTGCCCTTCACGGACATGAAGGTTGCATTCCCGGCAAGTCTTCTCGCCGTTCCGAAATCCGCAAGTTTGTATTCACCGTCAGCCGACACCAGGATATTCTGCGGTTTGATGTCCCTGTGCATAAAGTGCGCGCTGTGCATCTCATGCAGTGCTTCACAGATCTGGATACCAAGGAGGATGGCCTGTTCTTCCCGGTTCTCCGCATCCTGAAAACGTTTCTGAATGCTGCTGAGCAGTTCCATCCGAATGAACAGATCATATCCCGGCATCTCCTGTTTCGGGACAGCAAGCACATCCTGGACAGCGGCAAAATGCCGCTTTCCCGAAAACTGCTTCTGAACATCATACTCCTCGAGGATGGAAGCCACTTCCTGCTCGTAGTAACTGCTCAGGGTGTCTGTATCTTCCGTTCCAAGTTCTTCCTGCACAGCGCGGAGCTCATAGGCATCCCGCGGAAGCGAAATATGCTTGACCGCACTGAAATAGGTGTGGTCAAAGACCTTCTGCTCTGCCCGGTAGACGGTGCCGCTGCTGCCCTGGCCGATCGGCTCAAGAAGATGCCAGCTGCCCCAGAGCGGTTCAAATGCTTTCAGATTCATCGCTGTCTCCTCGTATTCCAGGCAGAAGCTGCCTGCTTTTCCGGGCAGGAAATTCCTTTTCTCCGCATTTTGTTCCTACCATAGTCTGTTCCATCTTACCACAACTGTGAAAAATGTCCATCCTGCCGAAACCTTAGAGTCATCTGAACCGTCCGGTCCGCTGCCGGGATGATC
>ONVN01000441.1 GCA_900321295.1 uncultured Eubacteriales bacterium | reverse complement strand
GTCACGCCATTACTCGCTGCGGGGCAACCGACTGAGGCATAGTTATGTGATCCGGGAATTCAGGTTAGAGAGCAAAAAGACGGAAGCAGAAGATCCTGCGACCGTCTTTTTGCCTGTTGCGACTTTGTTTCTGAACGGTTGGTACTGGGAATTAATTCGGGTATTTTATACACATGATTTATGGGAGATGGTTGTTCAGCTGCCGAAATATCTTTCGATTCCTTTATTACACCAAGCTTTAATGTTTTCCATGTCTTCAGATGTGAGCTGCTTCCTGAGCTGCCTATATAGTTGCAGGATTCCAAGCTGCTTTGCGTGATGCATTACGTGCATGTCTTCAAAACGCTTGAAAGGCATACTCAGGATCAAACGTTCCACATCATGCTGGGAATAGCAATCCCGGGTAAAAATGCAAGCTTTCTTTTCAACCTGCAGGCCTTTAGCTCGGCGCGACTCATAGAATTGAGCGAAATCCCTGGTCACATCCTCAAGCCTCGCACTGCCAGTTTCATCCATATTGTTGATGAATGCGAGTAAGAAGACAGGTTTATAGGAGTAGCTCATCGTCATTGTTTCAACCATCTGTAGGAAGATAGATTTCACATTTTCACGCGTGATGATTGTCCATCCGAATTGATTTGCATATTGATGGACCGTTTTTTTCTCGAAAAACTTAAAGCTTCTATGGTCGCTGACAGGCACTTCCATGTCCGGAATAATCTTTCCCTCACGGATATAGCGGTCAATGGTTTCAGACTGGACATTGACCATTTGCGTAAAAGCAATCTGGGAAACCATATCTCTGGCTTTATCCTGCCAGTTGAAAAGATCAATGGTTTCAAAACCTGTCATATGTATAGGATAGTCAACGAGGACATCCGGTTTTTTCCCTTGATGGAACATATCTTGGTCAAATTGAATTCCATGTTTTGTACCCAGAACAAGGCCTCCGGCTGTATATTCCGATATACCCAGCATTCGGTGAAGTGAATACGGCATATTGAAGAGATTGGCGTTGTCAACAAAATCAAAGACCATCAGGAACTCTTTTCCTGGATATTTGCGCATGCCGCGGCCAAGCTGCTGCATGTATATTGTCTTTGACATGGTAGGTCGTGCCATGAAGAGAACCTGTGTATGTGGAGAATCCCAGCCTTCATTCAACAGATCACAGGCACAGAGGACAGATATTCCCCTCGCCTCATAGTCTGCAAGAATACGCTTCCGCTCAGCTGGTCGGGTGCTTCCGGACACACAGGCTGCATTTACACCGCTGGCTTGGAAACGTTTGGATATTTCTTCAGCATGATGGACTGATGCGCAGAAAACCACGGTTGGCTTCCTTTTTACATATTCACAATAGGTATCTACAATCAACTGATTGCGTTCGGGTACGAAAATGGTTGATTCGAGATCCTGGGTGTTGTACTTGAAACCGCTGATTCGGACATCCCGCATGTCAATGTTTGTCTTGATCCGGATGCAGCGTACCGGAACGAGGGTGTCAAGCTCCACGGCTGCCTTCAGGTCGAGTTTGTGTGCGACATTCTGGAAAACTTCAAGAAGGTCCTCACCATCGGTACGTTCCGGTGTTGCGGTCAGTCCCAGTGTAAATTCGGGCTGGAAATAGGACATGATTCTTCGATATGTCTCGGCAGTGCCATGGTGGCATTCATCAATAATAAGATACCCGAAATCATGCGGGTCAAAAGCTTCGAGGTTATGGACGATGCTTTGGGTTGTAGCACATACAACAAAAGCCCCGGTATCATGAACGTTTCCCTCAAAGCGTCCAACGGTTACTTCCGGCCAGATACGACGAAAGGTATTCATAGCCTGGTCCACCAGTTCATGCCGATGGGCAAGGAATAAGGTGCGTTTGCCGAATGCTTTTGCATCGGAAACGGCTGTAATTGTTTTCCCTGTACCTGTTGCATGGAACAGGAGGGCGATACTCTTATGTTCCCGGCGCATCTGCTGAAGATTCTTGACTGCTTCCTCCTGATGAAGCATAAGTTCCAGTACCTGGCCCTGCTGTGGAGGGAGATTGTCCTCAATGGACTGGAATGTAGGAGACTGACCAAGAAAAGTGATAAGTTCGTCCTTGACTCGTTCAGGAGAACGCTCAATCTGAGCTGAAGTCCAACGGAAAACACGCCAGCCTT
>ONVN01000443.1 GCA_900321295.1 uncultured Eubacteriales bacterium | reverse complement strand
GCAACTGCTACAGGACGTACAGGGCGCGGCTTGACGCTGCTGCGCTTTTCTTCGATCTTAACGGTCATGTAACGAATAACCGCATCGAAGTTACGCAGATTACGCTCCAATTCACGAGGCAGTTCACTATTGGCCTTGAAGGTCACCAGCACATACCAACCCTCGGTTTTGTAGTTGATGGCATATGCAAGACGACGCTTGCCCCAGGTTTCGTCTACCTTCTCCACCTCGCCACCATTTGCAGTGATCAGGCTGGATACACGCTCGATCAGTTCCTTACGTGCACTATCTTCTACTGCGGTGTCGATGATGTAGATCAGTTCATACCTACTCATTTCTTTCACCTCCTCACGGACATATGGTGTTGCAATGTATGCAACACAAGGATGTGCCGAAAAAGAATTATATCAGAAACTCAAAAGAATGCAACTCATTTTTTATAAATTACGGATTTCATGATCTTGTAGTTTATAAGGTTCATCGATACAAAGTATCAGATTTGAGCAGGATATTTGCTATTTTTCACACAAAAACAGGTTCATGCAGAAAAAAATTTTTTGAAAGCCAGCATGTTCTAGATTCCGGAACAGAGATTATTCCGCATTCATCTTTCACATCATTCTGCATTTGATGATTTGAATCTGTCTGCCAAATCCTGGAATCTTTTCATTCATTTGAACAGGTTGCTTCTCTGCTTAAAGAATGTCAGTTCACGTTCCATCGCTTCCACACGTGCTGCATCTCTGAATCCATGCTTCTCACCTTTAAGCACCACCAGTTCAGCAGACGGAAAGACTTTTGCTGCGCGCTCAGAATAGCTCAGTGGAACGAGAGCATCCTCGTCCCCGTGCTGGATCAGCACATCGCCGGTATATGCACCAATAATTTCGTAGATATCAAAGGAAACAGCATCCATATTATATTTTCTGCTAATAAGGGTATTCATTGCACTATAGGCTTCCGGGAAAGATCCGTCAGGAAGAGCGCGCTTTTTTGCATCATCCTGAAGAACATAAGCAGGAAACTCAATTGCAAGTGCTTTCACATCTGCCGGGCGATGAGCCGCAACATACGAGGAAATAAAACCTCCCTGGCTTGCTCCCCACAGAAAGATTTCTGGAAAAACCGGCTTAAAGTAATCAATCACCGCGTTCAGGTCTGCTGCTTCTGTGAGTACGGACATATCCTTCAGAGTGCCGTCACTTCGGGAGCCATTTCCTCCACCGCAGAAATCCAGACAAAAAGTCGAAAAGCCATGAGCTGAAAAGAAATCTGCAAAATCCTGATTGCCATTATGATTTCCATTAAATCCATGAGAAAGAATAATGAGTGGCGCGCTTTCCGACGGCTTCTGAAATATTCCAAACAGTTTTCCCATCGATGCCGGAATAAAGAGTTCTTCCATTTTCTAAATTCTCCCCCATATTTTTGAGTGCTGCCAGGTGACGCAAGCTGATCATTCTACTTTGGATATTCTGAGAATAGAAATCATGCATCCATGCCGGATCACGCAGAATGTAACCTGTATTCCCTTCCCGAGTCTGTCAAATGACTTTATTATTGTATATCGCTTCATTAAAAAACAGAAGTGGTTTTCTTTCCGCGAAAGAAATTGTTTACGATATATCTCCAGATGACTCTTGTTAGGAGTACATATAAACAAACCCTACTTTCCATCCATTTTCCATTGGAAAGTGAGGTGATTCTTTTGTTCTTGCAAACCGATTGTCTATTCTTCAAAGGTCCTGAAACCCAAAAGCAAACAAATCATCACTGGCAAAAGCAAAATCTGCATCACATACATATCCTCGAAGCCAGAGAGTCCCATTTACGTTGCGGATATACAGCCCCTTTGGAAAATCATCACTCTCCAATATATCAGACAGAACAGTGACAGCTCCGTCCGGAGCGCGGTGTGTTCCGCTTAAGACAGAATTTCGGCTTTCTGGTTGGTCTTTCCATGCCAATCGAAGAAACAATCCTGTACTTACAGGACAAGAACGAAAACCGAATTTCATTGCCTGTTCTCGGATTTCACGCAGGTTTCCGCCATTTCGAAGTCCGATCTCCTCTAAAGATAATATGGCTGCCTTCCTCACCTTAACTGACTCAGTAGAAAACGCCAGATGTGCAAATAATACTTCGGCAAGATGATTTGTCAAAATATGATGAGAACGTAATATCTCTGGAATATCCGACTTTGGAAACGGCTCAACGCTCAAATCAATCAGTTTCATAGCACGACTTTTTATCTCGATTTGTATAGGATACTACAACTTTCGGGCAGCATCCTGGTTCGCATAGAAAAACCCCACTTTCTTTTACAGTTTTCGTATAAGAAAGTGGGGAAACGTCTATCACAGTCTTTCACTGAACGCTTGGTTCAGTTTATACCAGTGTTTTGACTTTTTCACCGTCAGCTTCGTTCTCCTGCTTTCGCAAAAGCTCGAAACTTCAGCAGAATCAATTACTTCAGTTCAGCGAAGTACTTGATGGTGCGGACCATCTGGCTGGTGTAGCTGTTCTCGCTCGGGCGCAGGCGCTACGCGCCGCTCCCTCGCGGAATG
>ONVN01000444.1 GCA_900321295.1 uncultured Eubacteriales bacterium | reverse complement strand
GTCCATGATTGTTTGAGGGGGCTGTGAATTTACACAGTCTCCCGGAAACAGACCTGCTCGTTTTCAGATGAGCAGGCCTGTTTTTGTTTGAAATATGCAGCAATATGGAAGCAGACCGATCGGCTCAGAAAAACATACCCTCCTTCTGTCCGGGCGTATCGGTGAAACAGGAAGAACGTTCTCTGCCTGTGGGCTGGAATTGACAAGCGGTTCATCTTTTCATAAACTGACGGATGAAAGCCATGGGAACAGAAAAGGCAGAAAAAGGTTCTGGAGAACACAACCGGAGGACAGAAGATGCTGAAAACAGAGTTCAATCACGGGTGGACATGCAGGGCACTGAACCAGAACGGAGAGGGTGTGCCTGTCGTGCTTCCGCACGATGCCATGCGTACGGAGCAGCGGGTTGCCGGCAGCCTGGGCGAAGCCAATATCGGGTATTATGAAGGCCTGGACTACGAATATCGGAAAATCTTTGCAATGAAGCCCGAGTGGATCGGAAAGAAACTGGTCCTTGAGTTTGAAAGCGTCTATCACAATGCGGAAGTGTATGTGAACGGGACACTGGCCTGTGCGCGTCCTTATGGATATACGAATTTTTATGTGGATCTGACCGGGCTGCTCAGCCCTTCCCGGAACAATGAAGTGCGTGTGATCGCCAGAAACTCAGACCAGCCCAATTCAAGATGGTATTCCGGAACAGGCATTTTTCGCCCGGTATGGCTGCATATAGGACCTGCGGAGAATATTCGTGTGAATGGAGTCAGGATCGAGACCGTGAGCACAGCTCCGGCTGTAATCCGTGTCTCCGTAAAGACAGAAGGTGGAAACGGGCAGGCGGCTGTTGAAGTTCTGGACGGCAGGACAATCGCAGCGAAAAAGTCGTGCAGGGGGTCCGTGGACATCGAAATACCCGACGCAAAACTCTGGGACACAGAATCGCCATACCTTTATACGCTTCGTGTCACGTATGGAGAAGATAGTGCCCTGGAATCATTCGGAATCCGGAGCCTGACATGGAACGAGAAGAACGGTCTTTCCATCAATGGTAGGCGTGTGGTTCTCAGGGGGGCATGCATTCACCATGAAAACGGCATCCTCGGTGCCTGTACCTATCCGGAGGTGGAAGAGCGCAGAATCCGGATACTGAAAGAAGCGGGATATAATGCCATACGCTCAGCTCATAATCCCTGTTCCAAAGATCTGCTGGATGCCTGTGACCGCCTCGGCATGCTCGTGATGGATGAATATGTCGATTGCTGGTACATGCACAAAACACAGTATGATTATGCTTCTTATGTGGAAACATGGTGGCAGCAGGATCTGAAGGATATGGTGGAAAAGGATTACAACCATCCCTGCGTGATCATGTATTCAACGGGAAATGAGGTAGCAGAAAGTGCCGGTGAACGCGGCATTGCACTGCAGAAGGACTTTTGCGGGTATCTTCACGCGCTGGACCCTGGCCGTCCGGTGACCTGCGGCATCAATATTTTCTTTAATTTCCTGTCATCAGCGGGATTCGGCGTATACAGTGATGAGAAAGCCCAGGCTCAGGCGGAAGTTGCAAAGAGAGCAGCGGATCACCCGAACCTGCGAAAACCGAAGAAAAGAGCAGTTGGCTCCGAGTTCTATAATCTGCTGGCGGCAAAATTGGGTACGGATTTCATGAAATGGGGTGCCAGTATTCCTCCCTGCGACTGGAAGACAAGAGGCGTCTTTGAGCAGATGGATATTGCCGGTTACAACTATGGAATCCGCAGATACCGGCATGACGTCGGAAAGTACCCCAAGCGGCTGATTCTCGGCTCAGAGACGCTGGTCGGGGATGCCTATGATTTCTGGGAAATGGCGAAAGCGGAGCCTCGCATCATCGGTGATTTTGTCTGGGTGGGCTGGGATTATTCAGGCGAATGTGGCACAGGTGCTCCGGAATTTGCCGACTATCGGACAGAATGTCCCGAGGACAGGATCCGCGGAGGAAAATGCCTGATTGATCTGACCGGGAAGAAAACACCGGCTGTCGATTATACGCGGGTTGCGTTTGAACTGGAGAAAGGGCCCTATCTGGCCGTCTTCCCGGTGTATGAAGAAGAGAAGCCGGCCATTACCGGCTGGCAGCTGACCTCTGCAATGCGTTCCTGGTCATGGCATGGATGCGAGGGAAGGAAAACTACGGTTGAAATCTATGCGCGGGCTGCCCGGGCAGAGCTTTATGTGAATGGTGAAAAAGCAGGTTCTGTGAAGCTGAAGAAGGGAAGGGCGAAGCTCAATACGGTGTATCATGATGGAGAAATCATGGCGGTTGCCTTCGACCAGGAAGGAAGAGAAATTGGGAGGGATATTCTCAGAACTGCCGGAAAAGAGTCCCTGCTTCGTCTGGAAGCAGAAACAACAACCTGTCGTCCGGGCGAAATGGTGTATTTCCGGATCGGCTATACCGACGAGAGCGGGATATGGAAGCCCATGGAAAAACACAGTGTGCATGTGGAGGCAGAAAACGGAACCGTGATGGGCACGGCAAATGCTAGCTGTTATTTCCGTGGAAATTATGCCCAGAATACGGTTGCAACCTATTTCGGAGAAGCCCAGACGATTGTAAGGGCAGGAGAAAAAGGCAGGCTGTGCGTGAAAGCTTCGGATGGGGAACAGCAGGTGAGCTGTGTCATTCCGGTGACAGAATAAACAGAACCGTGTCCCGTACAGGATATCGTGACGGGCTTTGCGTCGACTGGCTCGGTGTACTGGATCAGGATGCAGGAATCCAAAAGATACTCTTGACAAAATCCGGAAACATTTGTAGTATGGCAAGAAAGAATGCACTTTAAAACATGTGCACACAATCAAACAGGAGGTTTCGTTATGAAAAAGGTTATCGCTTTTTTGCTTGCTACCGTGATGGTTCTTACACTTTCAGCTGCGCTTGCTGATCCCGCCGGAAAAGTCATGCTGTATTCTTCCATGCAGGAAGCACAGCTGCAGGCCATTGAACAGGCCTTTGAAGCCAAATATCCTACGGTCGACATGGAATACTACTATGCCGGCGGCGGAAAACTGGTCACAAAGATGACCACAGAAGCCAAGGACGGCGGCCAGATTGCGAGCGACGTGGTGTGGCTGGGCGATCCGTCTGACTATGAAGCCTTCAAGGCAAACGGCTGGCTTGAGCCCTATGTTTCTCCTGAAACCGATCATATTGCCAAGGAATATATTGACGCGGAAGGCTATTACACAGCCGGCCGTCTGGTCACCATGGGTATTGCCTGGAACCTTGGTCTTGTCGAGGAGGCAGATGCTCCGAAGACCTGGAATGATCTGCTGGATCCCAAGTGGTACAACCAGATCATCATGACAGACCCCTCCCAGGCTTCCACCACCAAGTACTGGATGGCTGCCATGATGCAGTCTGAAAAGTACGGCGAGAAGTACTTCCAGGCCCTCAAGGATAACGGTGTTGAACTGGAATCCGGCACGACCGCTACGCATAACCGTGTTGCTGATGCTTCCTATATGGTCGGCATCTGCCTGGACTATGTGTCTGCCAACCTGATGGCTCAGGGTTCTCCCATGAACTTCCATTACACCACGGAAGATGTTATCACCATGACCAGCCCGATCGCCCTGATTAAGGGATGCGCCAATGAAGAGAACGGCAAGCTGCTCATGGACTTCATCCTCTCCAAGGAAGGCCAGGAAGTCCTCGTTGCCAACAATCTGGTTTCTGTCCGTGATGACGTTGAAATGCAGGTGGACACTTCTGCCATCGCAGCCATCAACATGACCGTAGATTACAATGACCTCGGCGAAAATCTGCAGACCTATCTGGACAAGTTCAACAAGATCTTCGAAAAGTAATCGGAGCTGACACCGGGCATGCCATTCCGTTGAAAGGGACGGCATGCCCTTTTTAAGGAGAACGATATGGCGAACGTTAAATTTGATAATATTACCGTCAGCTACGGGAACCATACGGTCCTGAAGAATTTTTCGCTGGAAGTGGAAAGCGGCAAAATCGTCTGTCTGGTCGGACCTTCAGGCTGCGGGAAGACGACCCTTGTGCGTGCGCTTCTCGGCCTGAACAAGCCGGAAACGGGCTCAATCATGGTCGGGGAACGTTGCCTGTTCGATGCGAAAAAGCGCGTCAATGTGCCGGCAGAGAAGCGGAATATCGGTATTGTTTTTCAGGACTATGCGGTATGGCCCCATATGACTGTTCTTGAAAACGTCTGCTATCCGCTGAAAAAGCAGAGACGGCCGAAGGATGAAATCCAGAAGCGTGCCATGCGTGCCCTTGAGCAGGTGCATATGACAGAGTATGCGAAACATCTGCCCAACCAGCTCTCAGGCGGCCAGCAGCAGCGCGTGGCGATTGCTCGTGCCCTGGTGGTGGACAGTGATGTCTTGGTGATGGATGAACCTATCACCAACCTGGATGCAAAGCTCCGCGAAGAAATGCTCCTGGAAATCCGTATGATTCAGAAGCGCCTGAATGCAACAATCCTCTACATCACACACGATCAGCAGTCGGCCCTGCAGCTGTGTGACAAAATGGCGATCATGGAACAGGATGGCACCCTGTGCCAGTATGGAACGGATGAAGAAATTATCCTGCATCCGGCGAATCGGTTCACATTTGAATTCATTGGTGTGTCAAACTTTCTGCCGGTGGAAAAGGGCAGCAATGGTGCGGTGCTGAACTGTGGAAGCCCAATCCCGTATGATGGAGAGATTCCTCAGGAAGCCTTGGCCGGAGGATATGAGATGGGTGTGAGGCCCAATGACATTGTGTTCGATGCATCCTCACCGATTCTTGCCAAGGTAACGTCCCGTGTCTTCCTCGGAAGTGAGTACAATTACTTCCTGACTGTGGGAGACCGACAGATCCGTGTTCAGCAGAGCATGCTGGATGCCAGGACCCGCGGCGTGGCGGACGAGGGTGAGACCGTGGGAATCCGTTTTCTGAATACCCGCTTTTATCCTGCCAAGAAAGGAGCACAGACGGTATGAAACGCTATGACGGAGCCAGTGCCGAGCTTGCGGCAGTCGACGGACGCAAACGCCTGAATATGGACAAGGTCATGACAGCCATCTGCTTTGTGCTTCTGCTGGTCATCGTGGTGATCCCGATTGTCATGATTATTTACAACGCTTTCTTCAATGAAGGCAAACTGGAACTGGGCACCTTTGTTGATCAGATCAAAGAAGAAAAGAACCTTTCCGCCATGTGGAACACACTGAAGATTGCCATTGGAGCAACCATCCTCGGCACAATCATGGGTGTGTTCTATGCCTGGCTGCTGGGCCGCAGCGATATTCCTGCCAAGGGGCTCATGCGTGCCCTGTTCAATATCCCTTACATGTTCCCGCCGTTCCTCGGCGCCATGGCTTGGGATATGATGTTCAACGGACGTTCCGGCTACATCAACAAATTCCTGCGCACCCTTCTCGGACTGAAAACGATGCCGATCAATATCAATTCGGTGTGGGGCATCATTTTTGTCGAAGTCAGTTACTATTTCCCGTTTGTGTTCATGCAGGTGGTTTCGGCGCTGGAACGCATGGACCCGACCCTGGAAGAGTCCGCCCGTATTGCCGGCGCGAAACAGCGCCAGGTAATCTGGAAAATTACGCTTCCGTTGGTGAAGCCGGCAATCTCTGCCGGCGCACTGCTGATTCTGACCACCTCGCTGGCACACTTCGGTGTTCCGGCTATTCTGGGATATGCCCGTGGGATTTATACGCTGCCGACCCGTATCTATGCTGTGATCTACAATTCCGGCGGTTCCTTTGATGGTATCCGCCAGGGTGCAGCACTTTCCGTCATGCTGGTGGTTGTTGTGTCACTGGCACTGATTCTGCAGAACCGAATCCTGTCGGCCGGAAGCTATGACATCATCAAAGGCAAGTCCATGCGCCCGACGCTCATCAAGCTGCGCGGTGCAAAGATTCCGCTGCTGGTTTTGGCGATCCTGACCCTGGTGCTGATCGTCATTGTTCCGCTGGTCATGATCGTACTGATCTCCTTCCTCAAAGCCTACGGTCTCCCGCTCGCGTTTGAGAATTTCACACTGGATCAGTATAAAACCGTGTTTGCAAGCAATGGCACGATCGATTCGATCAAGAATTCGCTGTTTGCCTCCATCACGGCAGGCATTGTCTGTATGTTCCTGGGCACACTGGTGGCCTATGTCGTACAGAAGATCCGCCCGAAGGGCAAAGGCGCCCTTGAAGTCATCTCCATGCTGCCCTATGCCATCCCAGGCACCGTGCTTTCCATTGGCGTGATTCTTGCATGGAGCGGCCGTATACTGGGCATTAACCTGTACAATACGATCTGGATCATTCTGGTGGCTTATCTTGCACGTTACCTCTCTTTCAGTATGAAGACATCCTCTGCAGCGCTGCTGCAGGTGCATTCCTCCCTGGAAGAAGCAGCCCGTGTATGCGGCGCATCCCATACAGAGAGCCTGGCGGATATTACGCTTCCGCTGATCCGTCCGGCCATGGTCTCCGGCTTCTTCCTGATTTTCCTGCCTGCCATGCGTGAAGTGACCACATCCATTCTGCTCTATGGACCTTATACCCGCACGCTCGGTGTCCAGATTTATTCCCTGCGTGATGCCGGTATGATTCCGCAGGCGGCAGCCCTGGCAACGGTGGCCATTGGCATCATTATTGTGCTCAATACCATCGTCACCAAACTGACCAAAGACAGGAAGGGGGTTTGAGAAGCATGGCAGATCAGATCGTACTCCGGCATGTAACAAAAAAGTTTACAACCAAGACGCTGGGCGATATCATCGCGGTGGATGATTTCAACCTGAGTGTTCATGAAGGCGAATGCTTTTCATTCCTCGGACCGTCCGGCTGCGGCAAGTCAACCACTCTGCGTATGATTGCAGGCTTTGAAGACCTGACCGAAGGTGAAATCGAGCTGTGCGGCAAACTGGTTTCCAGTTCGAAGAAGAATCTGTATGTTCCTCCTGAAGACCGCGGACTGGGCATGGTGTTCCAGGCCTTTGCCGTATGGCCGCACATGAATGTCTTTGAAAATGTCGCTTTCCCGCTCCGGATTCAGAAAGTGAACAAAACGGACATCAACCGCCGTGTGGCCGAAGCGCTGCATCACACCAGTCTGACGGGCCTGGAAACAACTTTCCCGAGTGACCTCTCCGGCGGCCAGCAGCAGCGAATTGCTCTGGCAAGGGCCATCGTAACCAATCCCAAGGTGATGCTGCTGGATGAACCGCTGTCGAACCTGGATCCGAAGCTGCGTGAAACGATGCGCTTCGAGATCAAAGCACTTCAGCGCAAATTCAATTTCACCATCATCTTTGTTACCCACGATCAGTCGGAAGCCATGGCGATTTCCGACCGGATGATGGTCTGTGATATGGGCAGAATCATGCAGATTGACACACCGGAGAATCTGTACAACAAGCCCTGCAACCGCTTTGTCCACAACTTCCTGGGTGAAAGCACATTTATCAATGTTGAGATCCGCGAAGGCAAAGCCTTCCCCAAGGGACATCCGGAGCAGGCACTGGATCTCATGGTTCCGGCAGATGCTGCGCATGAAATGGTGGTGGCAACCCGGCCGAATGAGATTGCATTGAAAGGTCCGGACGGCACAGGTTTCACCACGCATGTGGAAAAACGCATTTTCCTCACGGACCGTACAGAGTATCTGGTTCCGGTGGGAGATCAGCTGCTCAAGGTTCAGACACCTCACCGCGTTACATTCTCCGAAGGAGAAGCATGCAGCGTCCATTTTGTGGAACCGATGTGGTATCCGGCAGACGATGCAGAAGCCGAAAAAGAGCGGCACAGGAGACAGCTTGTCTGATTCAGTCCGGTACTATGCCCGGCAGGACGCAGAAGTCCTGCCGGTTTTTGACTTTAGAGATCAGGAAGACAGCTGGCAGCTAAGCGCTGGTGCAGTTTCTTTCAAGTTCTTGAAAAATCTGATAAAGTATACATGATTCAAAGAGAAATCCGGCCTCTTGCAGAACCGGAGGGAGGGCACTGCCGGAAGCTGCGGAAACATGGTCGGGATTCATTGCCGCTTGAACGGAGGAAGACACAATGCGCATTACACTGTACCCGGAAACCAGAGAAAAATCCCTGGGAAATCTTTTCGGACTCTTTTTTGAGGACCTGAATCATGCTGCAGACGGCGGATTATATGCTGAACTTCTGCAGAACCGCGATTTTGAGTATGATCCCGTGGATCGTCCGGAATATACCTCTCTGACAGGCTGGGCCTCTGTGGGACATCCAAGGATCTCCATAGAGACAGATCATCCTCCGTTTCCCAACAATCCGCATTATGCAGTGATTCGTGGACGGAGGAGCATGGGAATCAGCAATCTGGGATTCGGAGAAGGAATCCCTGCTGAAGCAGGGAAAGTGTATCGACTGGTGCT
>ONVN01000445.1 GCA_900321295.1 uncultured Eubacteriales bacterium | reverse complement strand
TGCTAGAAGTAGAAGGACGGCGGAAAGCACTACTTGTTCGCCGAGCCTTTCACGGCACAGCCGTGACACATGCTGCGGACAATCCAGAAATCATTCCCGAAGAAAACGTGAAGAACCATAAAATAAGAACGGTGGAAAGAAGCCTACGAGATGGCGCTTTCCACCTTTTTGTTGTTTACTGAACAATAGGCATGCCAATATTGAAATGAAGCTCAACGGAAAGAACTCGCTTTTCCAGGAAATCGGCAAAGAGAGAAAAAGACTACTTATGGAGACGATGCTCCGCAGTTTGCACCAGTTCTTCCGTTGTCAGAATTGGCAGACTATAACATTTTGTGAAGGTGCTGTCGTAAACAACCATTCGCTGTATGTCATATTGAATACTGTGAAGCCTTGGAGCAATCCATTTTTCTCTCCACGTATTGAGATCAACATTATATGCTGCAGTGTAGTACCCGGCCTTATCATTGTTTTCGGCTGCAAACATGTAAGCCAAGCCTTCATTGCGAAATGTATAACAGAATTCTCCGTTTCCCTCATAAAAATTAAGGATCATGCTGCTGTAATAGGTACCACTGAAAGGCACGTGTCGGCTATAGAGGATGGAACCATTTTTCAGGTCAATCACGTAGACGGTCAAATCACGTTGGACCAGAAAAGCCGCCTGATCATTTCGCAAAAGTTCGATATCCCGGATCTCCTCAGATTTTATCGGCAGGGAAATTTCTCCTGTCTTTTCTCCGGTCTTGCAGTCAATAGAACAGAGCTGATCTTCGTTTATCTGGAAATATACTGGTTTTTGGGGATTCTTGCCCATCATGCCATTTCGATAGTCCGGGCCGGGTATAGTTGTAAACTGATGTCCGTAGAGATCTGTCAGCACCCAGACAATGCTGCCGTCCGCTTTCATCACTGGAGTGGATGCCCATCCGTTTTTTCCGATGATGGTTGGAGCAGCTTCATCAAAGAAAGGTGTTCCTTCACAGGGGAAAACATCTTCCCAAAGCAACTGATCATTTTTCATAGCAATCACGGAGATGGTATTGTTGGCTTCATTGATAAACATTCTCAGATTGTTATTCAGACTATCCAACGCTTCAGAATACAGTTCCCCAAAGGTTTCATTCAATTTCTTTTTTTGTTCTGCCGAAACAATCTCTGCTGACGTTCCGGTTTCCAGGTCGAGCATACCATAAGGACTGTACACTGTGTTCAAATCGGCAGAAATACCCCAGAGCGGTTCACGCATTGAAAAAGCGCGTTCTGTATATTTCCCATCTCTATATTCCAGCAAGGTGAAATATTGGACCCTATCCTCCGTGCCTTCATACCTGATCAGATGTCCGCCGGGAATCTGAAGTGTATATAGCTCTCCTCTGTTGTATTCGTTAAGTGACAGATAATCTGCCTGACTGTTCTGATAGTATTGGTACAAGCGGATAGCTTGGCGGTTTTCCCGGGTGACAGTGGCAAGGAAAATACCTGTTCCGTCCCGACTTGAGCAGGCAAGGTCGGGAAGGGAAAGGAGCGGTTGCTGCCTGGAAACTCCGGTGATGCGCCCGCCATCGTATTGATGGGTAACAAAACCATCCAGTTCCGTAGCCGCCAATCCTTGATGCTCATCATAATAGTGATAACAGTTGCCGGTGGAGGTTACGAAAACTGCGTGGGTTTCTTCCTCGTCAATCCAGCTGCAACTGATAACAGGGCTGTAATCGTCAAACGTCAATGCATTGATGATGAGGCCGGTGTCTCTGTCCATTGCCAGCAAAAAACGGGTTCCGAAGATCAGTAGATTCTTTTTCCCGGTTTTAATGTAATGGTGACTGAGGTCCATATCGTAATCGCTGAAATGCATGATCTCATAGGGTTCATTGTAAGGAAAGTCACTGTATGTATCTTCAGGGTCGATGAGATACATGCCTGTAGGGCAGACATAAATCAGGCTCTGGCTGGTGGAGATCAGTGCACCCCTCCCGGGATCCGGCAATTCATACAACATGGAAGCAGCAGATCCGGTAAGAATCTGGACAATTGCCTTCCTTTCAATACCAGCCAAATCCTTCTGAAATTGCTGCACCTGATTTTGTTCCGCGTGAAGCAGTACAGCGGCCGCTTTTTCGTCTCCGGTAACCGAGATGGCATCAGCAGTATAGGACTCTTCACAGACAGCTTTTGCCAATGTGTCGCCGGTGGAAAGGCGGCAGAGCTCATGGGTGTCATTCTGGCAGATCAGGAAGGTATCTGAGTCTTCATCGACAATGAATTGATATACATCCTCTCCATGCGTGTGGAGGATGGTGCCGTCAT
>ONVN01000446.1 GCA_900321295.1 uncultured Eubacteriales bacterium | reverse complement strand
GACCCATGACCTGCTGATTACGAATCAGCCGCTCTACCAGCTGAGCTATATCGGCACGCCAGCAAACGGGATTATAGCAGAGGTTCTCTTTTTTGTCCAGTGGTTTTTTCGTATTGTTGCTGGAAAGAGAAAAAGGCAGGAAAGGCCGGATGTATCAAGGAAACTCGTGATCCAGCCGGACAGTTGCCGGAAAAGAAGAGGCAGGGAAAAAAGAAAAGATCAGCAGGGAGACAGACAACATGGAAAAGAAGAACAGGATTCGTTTTGCCGGCAGATACAAAAAGGAAGCAAGAAAAATGCATGAAAGAAAGCAGGATTCAGACCGTTCCTGTCGTAGTACAAGCAAATAACTCTTGACAGATCAAGGGTTCCATGACATAATTCAACGCATTAACACTTTATCACGATAAAGCGAGGGGTATGAATGATTCATCGTCGGTTGCAGATTCCGGGGGGAATGCAGGATACGCTGCCATCTGAATGCGCAGCAAAACGATCGATTGAAAATACACTGCGCGCACTGTTTGCCCTGAATGGATATCAGGAAATTGAAACGCCGATTCTTGAATATTATGATGCCCTCAATGATGAAACATGGGGATATTCTCCTGAGCATTTGTGGAAGACATTTGACCCAGACGGAAGGGTACTCGCTCTGCGTCCCGATACGACGATTCCGGCTGCAAGGCTTGCCGCCGGAAGATTGCAGCAGAATGCTCTCCCTCTAAGAATTTCATATCTTCAGTCTGCCTGCAAATATGAACGTGACACGCTTTCCATGCTGTCTGAACAGACGCAGGCAGGTGTGGAGCTGATGGGCGTGGAATCTCCCCAGGCCGATGCGGAAGTCATTGCCCTTGCGGTTGAGAGTCTGAAGCGCGCAGGTGTCCAGCATTTCCAGATTGAGCTGGGGCAGGCAGCATTCTTTGACGGTTTTCTGGAAGAGGCAGGACTGGACACTGAAAATATCCAGACGCTTCGAAAATTGACGGAAGAGAAGAATACGCTGGGCATTCAGATGCTCCTCAGAAAGCTTGATGTGAGCGAAGATGTTACCAGGCGATTAACGAAGCTTCCCCTGTTATATGGTCCGATCTCGAAGATCAGCAAAGCCCGTGAGATGACCACCAGTCCCGTGTGTGCAGAGGCTCTTGACAATCTTGAAGAAGTGATTGAAATACTTCGGATGTATGGATGTGCGGATGAACTGACGCTTGATCTGGGCATGGCACAGGAGGCAGGCTATTATTCAGGCACGGTTTTCAGAGCACAGACAGCGCATGTCGGACAGCCCATCCTTTCGGGAGGACGGTATGATGGATTGAATGCACGCTTTGGCCGGCCGCTACCTGCTGTCGGCTTTGCCATGAGCCTGAAGCTTGCCCTGATTGCGCTTGAACGGCAGGGGGTTGTGTTTGAAAATCCAGTGACTGATTGTGAAATAGGATTTGATGCATCCCGCATGTCGGATGCAATCAATCTGGCACAGGAAATGCGGCAGCAGGGAAGACGTGTTTCTCTGGCCTATGACATGACAGAAGACGAACTGAAAAACCGGCAGGGCAGAGGCATATGCAGAGAATGGATCTATCTGTCTGCAAGCGGGGAGGTACAGACGCATGAATGAGGTGTTAACGCTGGCGCTGGCCAAGGGACGTCTTGCGGATAAGACTTTTGATCTGCTTGAAAAAATGGAGATTGATTGTTCTGCGCCAAGAAACCCGGGAAGACAGCTCGTACTGTGGGATCATAAACAGAATATCCGATTTATTCTGGTAAAGCCCAGCGATGTACCCACCTATGTAGACCATGGTGTCGCCGATTTAGGGGTCGTAGGAAAAGACACACTGATGGAAGCCGGAAGACCGCTCTATGAAGTACTTGACCTTGGCTTTGGGGCTTGCAGGCTCTGCATAGCAGGATATCCAGACAAAATCCGGGATACAGTCAGTCATGCTACGTTCCGTGTAGCCACCAAATACCCGAACATTGCCAAGAGCTATTATGGCGAACAGGGAAGAACAATTGAAATCATTGAATTGCATGGTTCTGTTGAGCTGGGACCGGTGATCGGTCTCAGTGATGTTATTCTCGATATTGTTGAATCGGGCTCGACACTCCGGGCGAACGGACTTGAAATTATGGAGGAGGTCTGCGATTCATCAGCGCGGCTGGTTTGCAACCGTGTGAGCCTGAAGACAAAACGGGAGCGGGTTCAATGGCTGATTGATGGAATTTCCGCCCAGATCATGCAATGAAAACGAATGGAGGAAATCACAATGGTGCCGATTCTTGAATGCGAAGATACAAAGGGATTGTCTGCAAGACTTGCCGCTAGGTCCAGCATGACCAATGAGACGGTAGCCCAGCGGGTGAAGGAAATAGTTGCCAACATACGTGAACGGGGCGATGAAGCTCTGTTTGATTATACAGAGCAGTTTGATCATGTGCGTCTGACTCCAGAAACGGTGCAGGTTACCAGGGAGGAGATTGATGCAGCGTATGCCGCGGCTTCTCCTGAATGGCTG
>ONVN01000448.1 GCA_900321295.1 uncultured Eubacteriales bacterium | reverse complement strand
GGCGAATGTTCCGCCAATCAATTCAGAAGACGATCTGATGGCATTCTGGTCATCCATGCTTGGTTCTGATTCGGAGGCTAAAGATTTGAGAAAAGCCCTTGCTCCAGACCTTTTACCTGCAGATGCCGCCCGTCTCATGGGAACCTATGGTTTATGTGAGGATGTCGGTCCCAATCAGTCAAGGAATTTAATGGTTGCACGGCAGTTTGCTGAATTGATTCATCATTGCGGGGGGACCTCGAATATTTTCGTCTATCTTTTTACACGTTATCCGCCATCTGCCCCGGATGACAATACCCCCGGACGGGAAAGAGAAAAGCTATGGGCATGGCATGCCTGTGAATTATGGTACAGTTTCCAGTCTTTACGAGAGGGTGTATGCCCAATTCGCCCGTGGGAAAAAGAAGACTTTGAGCTCGCATCCTCGATGAATGACTATTGGACAAACTTTATGTACAATGGAAATCCTTCGGCGGGTCCAAGAACAGTTCCAATACCATGGTCGCCATGTGGAGAAAGTGGGGAATATCTGCAGCTTGATTCCCCCATCAAATTGCACGAAGGACATTTTACGGATCGCTGGACTCGTGATTATGTGCGCAGGGCTTTTCAGTTTGACTGATCCGATCATCAGGCGAATTGACTCTGCATGCTGATCGCGATGTTCTGTCGCTTAGTTCTTGACAATATGCAGGAAATCCGTCTGCTGTCGCAGACTCAATGGACTCAGAATGATCCGGAAAGGAAGGACTGATAGTATTGGCTGTGCGTAAAAATGCGCAAAGAAGAAAAGAAACGATCGCATTTTATCTTATGGCAGGTCCACAATTGATAGGCACTCTGATCTTTTCCTTCATTCCGGTTTTATGGTCTTTTTACCTTTCATTGACCAGCGGCCAGGATTATATGCATCTTTCTTTTGCTGGAACATCAAACTATCTGAAACTGTTCCAGAATGAAAATTTGGGATATGAAGTTTTTAACACTTTTTACTATGCGGTATCAGTTGTGATTCTATCGGTTGCAATCGGCCTTCTGCTTGCGAATGCTCTGAATCAAAACATTTTATTTCGCAGTTTATTCCGTGTCATATATTTTCTTCCATCCGTGACGATGGCTGCTGCTATCGGTATGGTCTGGAGAACCATGTTTAATCCAAGCTACGGCATGATCAATATCATATTGGGGTTTTTGGGCATTAAAGGGCCATCATGGCTTACGGACCCACGTTATATGATGCTGGCCGTCATTATTGTTGGTGTATGGAGTTCTTCCGGGCATAATATGATTATTTTATTATCCGGCCTGAATAACATTCCTGGAATCTACTATGAGGTAGCAGATATAGACGGCGCGACGAATTGGAAAAAATTTATTCATATTACAGTACCGCTGTTATCGCCTGTTGTATTTTTTGTCACCATTACGAGTACAATGTCTGCCTTAAAAGCTTTTGATATTATCTATACGCTTGCTGATGCAGGAAACAATGTCGATCAGTATATGAGATATTACCGTACGATGGTATATGGAATCTACGAAAAGGGATTCGTGCAATATAACCTTGGCCAGGCATCCGCCGAAGCAGTGCTGTTATTAATTCTTATTCTGCTCATCACGCTGTTTCAATTCAGGATGCAGAAGAAGTGGGTGCATTATGAATAAGAGCAGACGTGAGAACTGGATATGGAAAGGCGTTATCTATCTTTTCTTGCTGGCCGGAATGCTGTTTATGCTTATGCCCTTTTACTGGATGATCTCCACCAGTCTTAAATCTCGTGTGGAAGCGATGAGCATTCCTATTGTATGGATTCCTGAAAATCCTAATTGGGATAATTACAGAATCATTTTCAGCAAGTACAAATTTTTAAATTATTACCGGAACACAATCATCGTCACTTTTGCTGAAGTAGGAATCCAGTGTTTCACCTGCACCATGGCAGGATATGCCTTTGCCAGATTGCGTGTAAAAGGGATGAATGCAATTTTCTTTGCCTGCATGACTGTCATGATGGTTCCCAGTCACATGATGATGATTCCCCGTTTCCTGATGATGCAAAGACTGAATCTGCTCAATCAGCTGGCCGGTATCATACTTCCAAACCTGCCCAGTATTTATGGCGTATTCCTGCTCAGACAGCACTTTTCTTCTTTGCCAAGAGAACTTGATGAATCAGCCACCATTGATGGATGTGGATTCTTTAGAATCTATTGGCAGATTTGTCTCCCGCTAATTCAGAATGGATTGATTGCTTTCGTACTGATTCAGATATTGTGGGCATGGAATGATATGCTCTGGCCAATGATTGTCATACAGCGCCAGAAAAACTTCGTTCTGACGATTGCCATTACGGCTATGCAGGGACAGTACAGCAATAATATTCCACTGATGATGACAGGCGGTGTGATTGCTATGATTCCGATGCTCATTCTGTTTATTTTTGGTCAGCGTCACTTTTTGGAGGGCATAGCCAGAAGTGGCGTCAAAGGATGATTCATATTGTCTTCTTCCCAGAAAACTGGGAGAAAAATAAAAGGAGGTATCTTTTATGAAGAAGTGGTTGGTTTCTCTGCTTGTGCTTGCTCTCATGGTAAGCACCGTGTGCCCGGCAGCTTTTGCAGCCCCGGAAGAAATTGAAATACTGTGCTGGATGTCTGAACAGGAAACAGGTATTACTGCCCAAATCGATGCGTTCAACGAGTCACAGAATGAAATCGAAGTTGTGGTTTCTTACATGACAGGTAATGCATTCTCTGATTCTCTGAGCATTAGCCTGCCTGCTGGAAGTGCACCGGATATCATCTCTATGAATGTTCCCTATGACATTGATTTTTCAGGCAAGGGATACATTATGGATATCTCAGACATGTTTGAGGATGGAACCATCGATCTTTCAAAGTATCCGCAATCTGCTATAACTGCGCATACAATTAACGGAGTCCTCCATGGCGTCCCACGTGACTATGATAGCATTGCAATGTTTTATAACAAGGCTTTGTTTGATGCCAAAGGACTTCCGTATCCGACCGATGGGATGCCCTGGGATGAATTTGTCCAGCTTGCAGTTCAGTTAACAGATACCAATGCTGGCATTTATGGTACCGATGTGGCTTTTGCAACGAACACCAGTGTGTTGAATTACATTTTCAGTGCAGGCGGATCTACATTTGATGAAACCGGTCATTGTGCTATCAATTCTGATATTGCAAAGGGAGTACTGCAAAAGCTCAGCGATGTTATTAATGTATATGGGGCATCTCCCACAATTGACCAGCAGACAGAACTCAGCGGCGCAAACCGTTTTATGAATGGCACGGAAGCTATGCATAGTGATGGCAGCTGGAATTATGAAATCTTCTATGAAGCTTTAGGTGATAACCTTGGAGTCTGCATTCTTCCTTCCATGGGTGAAACTCCATGTTCAATGTCCAACTCTCTGATTTGGGCGATTACGACCTCCACAAAGAATCCGGAAGCAGCACGTAAGGTCCTGGCGTACCTTGCCAGTTATGAAGCTCAGGCTATGACTGCTGTTTCCGTCATACCTGCTTATGAAGGAACAGACGAAATGTGGGTCGCCAATTATGAAGGAACAGGTGCACAGATATTCATTGACAACATTCGTCTTGGTTATGCTCGTCCTCTTCAGTATTCAAAAGTCAGCGCAAATGAAATTAATACAATGATAAAGAGCGCTTTCTCTGAAGTTTTGACAACTGGCGATGTCAGCCTGCTTGATGCACATGTTGAGAAGATCAATGCGATTATTGACGGCGCTGAATAAGATGGATGATTAGCAACTGTTTATGTTATCCTCCAGCATCAGGGCAGTCCGGCATGG
>ONVN01000449.1 GCA_900321295.1 uncultured Eubacteriales bacterium | reverse complement strand
TCTGCGCAACGGCATAGGTCGTAATGAGTCGATGTTTCCCCTAACTACAAGGGCCATACAGAAAGAACTTGCCCTTGTCTGTGATTACCTGGGCTATGAGGGTAGAATTACTTAGAAAAGAACTGAATAATCGGGGATTTCATCGACACTGACATCATAGTCGAGTTCTCCGCTTACTTCCTGAGTCGTTCCTCTTTCGGCAGAATAATATTTATAGGTATATTCATAAATAAGACTTGTTTCAGGATCAATCAATACGCTGCAGTTGGAATAAGAGTATGTGGCATCCCCGGATTTCGGTGTGATATTGAACTCGATATAGTACATTCCACCATCAACTTCGCTATTTGTAATTTCAAAATCGTGTTCTGATGGATCCATTCCGAAAGAAGCAGCTCTTTTCAGTCCGACTGTGTTTTGTTTACCGGGAGTCATTGTACTGTCTCTTCTGTTTCCGTCCGAGCTTAATGCATGAAAAATAGGATTGTTTTCATCATAGTTTTCGAGAGAGGACATTTTCAGGCCATCCGAACCCACAGGAAGTTCATAGCGAAAATATTGACCTATATATTCCGGATGTGTAGTTTCCTTAAAGTAATAAATGTCATAATAATATGAAAACTCACGATCTCCAGTCTGTTCAAGATCTTCCGTTACTTTGAAAACACCAAACTGGTCGATAAGACGCCCTTTACCATTTCCTTCTAAAACAGTTGGCAAGTCAACTTCTTCCGGAGAATCATAGAGGGGGATGCCATATGGAGTATCTGGAACCGCTTCAAAGTCTGCATAAGCTGAAAAAGGTAAACAAAGCAGTACAGCCATAAGGAGAATAGCGATTGTTCTTTTCATGTGAAATTCCTTTCTACAAATAGTTTTTTGTTGTAACCGACAAAGGATTCCGCTTTCGTAGTTGCTGAGCAACGCAAATGCGTGATGAATAAGCTTCAAAGCAGGTCATCAACTCTGATAAAGGTCCACTTGCTTATATCGCCGTCCCAATAATGGACAGGCGGTTCATCAACCGAGAAGCCTTCTCCACAGTTATAGTTTGCAATATCCCAATAGTCTGGGACAACTTCATTTGGACCGCGAAATGCCATGATCAATCCGTCGTAGTCTTCTGGAACACGAATTGTATATTCATCGCATTCATATCCCGTCATTAAAAGAGCGTTTTCAACAAGCTTTTCAGTTTGCGAGTCGTCTGTGTATATTGTCGTAAAATTGCTCGTTAAATCCGTTTCTCCACCTACTTTGAGAAAAATGTTGTGCTCTTTTCCTCCGTATTCTATGACTGAATGATATACATCCAAGCCATCAATCGGGCAACTCATGATGTCTTTACTATTACCAAGGTATAATCCTGTATAGTAATCGTAAATCTCGAACGGATTAAGAAATGTACACACCTTAATTGAATCCATTCCAGCAGCAGCAGTTGCTTTTTGTATTTTATCATTATCAAAGAAGTAGGATATATCAGCCTTTGCACTGATTTGATAGGTTACAAAGCCGTCATCATCAGGAGCGGAACGTACGACGGTAGGAACCGGATAATCGGTAACGATGGGGACCCGGTTCTTGGTATATGGTTTTATTGTCGATCTGCCGATTGTTATTTTCCCATACACTGGAACAACAATACTGTGCTCTGGAATGCTAAACTGAAAGTTGTGTTCTTCTGCAAAGGGTATTGTGCTTTTTGATAGAATGCTATTTGATGGAAGTATACTTTTGATATGTTCTTTTCCGTTGAGTGTTGCAGCTTCTGCTATTTCAGCATCTAGCAAGCCCTCATAAATGGGACCAGTGCACTCTTCATTTGCCATGGCAATAAACAGCGACAGAAATCCGTCTTTTTTTGCCTCAGCAATGGCTAGGTTTATCGCTTCGCACAAGGGATGATTGTTCTTCACAATGCCAACAACATATTTCTCAGCATTGGTTTGATAATATATGTCGGACAAATCCATATCGTCCGGTTTTTCAGTCGCAAGAGTAAATCTGGATAAACCAATGTCTACATTTTGAGAAGCAAGCGCATTAACAACGCCGTAAGAATCCATAACAACAAACTCAGGATCAAGATTAAGAAAATCTGCAATATATCCTGCGAGCATAACGTCCAACCCTGTTAGAATTTTATCGCCATTTGATTCTGCGTAGAAAGCAAAAGGAGCAGACTCAGGACTAACAGCAATTGTAAGTGCACCGTCTTTGATGGTAGATAAAATTGGGATTTCTTCTGCATCAGTAGCATAAGCATAGCCAGAGGAACCTATCGCTATACTGATAACCATGAGAACAGCTAGAATAATACTTACCTTTTTCTCCATATAGCGCTCTCCTTCAAAAAATTGTCATATCATTTTCACCAGATTATAAAAACCACATATGCCTCTCTCCTTTCATTAAAAAAGTGCGCGACCCAAACAGGCCGCGCACGAAAAACACCGCCCTTTTGCTGCCACGCAATTTCTTCACACCATAAGTATGCAGAAATTGGCCTGTGTTTTTGGCAAAAATGCACATACCTTGGAATTGCGTGGCAATATTATTTTACCATACATTTCCATTTCCTGCAATTCCCAATTTGATGTTTTTATCATATTTTCAGTATGGATGCAAACCAGACGCTTGGCATGTTCTGGATGCCCTGGTATAATGACCGGGGAAAACTGGCCGCCGGGGGCGCCGGCCCCTACAATGGCCTCTGTACCGAATGCAATTTCGGCGTTAAAGCGATTGGTTAATCGAGAACTGAGTGAAAACATATGGCAAAGGTCATACCACGATCACGTTGTCCGCAATGACAACGACTATCGGGAAATCTGGAACTACATAGACACAAACCCCGCAAAATGGCGCGAAGATTGTTTTTACACAGAATAACAGATACCCCCGTTTTCCGCCGGTTACAGGCAGAAAACGGGGGTATCTGTTCAATATTTACCTCGCGGCGTGCTTGCGTTTGAGGGAAAGATTGTCCGCGATCATCGCGATAAATTCGCTGTTCGTGGGTTTTCCCTTGATGCCGCTGACGGTGTAGCCGAAGAACCTTTGCAGGGTCTCCACGTCGCCGCGGTCCCACGCGACCTCGATGGC
>ONVN01000450.1 GCA_900321295.1 uncultured Eubacteriales bacterium | reverse complement strand
TGTTGTTCACATAGTTCTTGCCCATCTTGCCGGTCCACTGTTCGAAGAACCAGCCATAGTTGCCCATGCCGAAGCCATACTTCGCAGCACCGCTCTCGGTGATCTTCTTGGCCATTTCATAGATCTCGTCGAAGTTCTTCGGAGGTGCATTGGGATCCAGACCTGCCTTTTCAAAAGCGGTCTTGTTGTAGTACAGAATCGGGGTGGAGCTATTGAACGGCATGGAATAGAGGGTGCCGTCCACCGTATAGTAAGCAGCAATGTTGGGTTCGATGACGCTGGCATCAAAGCCTTCCGCATCAATGAATTCCTGCATGGGCTTCACCCAGCCGCTGTCGATCATGAAGCGGGTGCCGATATCATACACCTGCATGATGTCGCAGGGGATGGAGGAGATGCCGGCTGCCTGAATTTTCGCAAAGGCATCATCGTAGGAGCCCTGGTATTCATAGTTGACCTTGATCTTACCTTCATACTCGGTGTTGAAGTTGTCGATCATCGCTGTGATAGCTTCACCATTGACACCGCCCATGGCATGCCAGAACGTGATTTCCACGGGACCGTCGGCGGAAGCGAATGCACAGATACTGAGCATCATCGCAGCAACCAGAAGAAGAGAAACGATCTTTTTCATACATAGATCTCCTTTTCTATTATTACGGGGATTCTCCCCGCTAGAAACAATTATCCCTTGACCGCACCGGCCATCAGACCGTTGATCAGCTGTTTGTTCATGAAAACAAAGATGCTCAGAGAAGGCACAATCACGATAATAACGCCTGCCATCATCAGTCCCATGGACTGCGCATCAATGTCATACAGCATGCTGATGCCGACCTGCACGGTACGGAATGTGTCGGAATCCGTCGTCAGAAGAGGCCACATATACTGATTCCATGTGTTCAGGAAAACATAGGCACCCAGAGCACCCAGGGCAGGCCTGGAAAGCGGAACGGCAATCTGGAGCAGGAAGCGCCAGTTGCTGCAGCCATCAATGGTGCTGGCTTCCTTGAGCTCTCTCGGGAACGTCATGTAGCTCTGGCGGAGAAGGAAGATGCCCATGGCACTGGTCATATAGGGGACGATCAGTACATGCAGGCTGTTTGTCCAGCCCCAACCGGCAACAGTCAGATAATTGGCAATAATGGTTGCCTCTCCGGGTACCATCATGGTGGCAAGAACAGCCATGAACAAGATCTTTTTGCCCCTGAATTCAAGGAACACAAAGGCAAAGGCTGCCATGGAACAGGTCACCATCTGACAGAGCATGACCGAAGTGGAGACAATAAACGAATTCAGGATGTAACGGACAAAGTTGTAGGATGGATTCGTGAACGCATTGACATAGTTGTCAAACTGGATCGAATGCGGGAGAAGAAGCGTTTTATAGACCTGATCAGGATGCACCAGAGAAATCGACAGTGTATAGATCAGCGGAACCAGAATGATGAGGAGAATCGGCACATTCAGAAGAAAATTGCCGGTATTCTTCAGTCTTCTTTTTCTCTGTGAGCTGGTTACCTTGAATGTTTTTACCTGACTCATCAATAATTCACGCTCCTCTTCTCAAAACTGAACTGGATGATGGTAATGACGAGGATCATGAGGAAGAGCACGACGGATCTGGCGGCGGCTGTCTCAAAGCGCTGTGCTCTGAAAGCATCATGCCAGATGGCATAGACGATCAGGTTGGTTGAACTGTTGGGGCTTTCATTGGTCAGAAGCTTGACCTGGCTGAAAGACTGGAAGGCGTTGATAATGTTGATGATGATCTGGAAGAACAGGGTGGGAGAAATGGTCGGGAATGTGATATGGAACAGTTTCTGCCAGTAATTGGCACCGTCAATATCGCAGCTCTCATACAACTCTGCCGGTACGCTCTTCAGACCTGCACTGATAAAGATAAAGTTGATACCGCTTTGCAGCCATATGGTGACTGCGGCTACCGCCCAGAACTGATTGCTGCCTCCAAGGAAATTGATCTGCGTTCCCAGAAGGTTGTTGAGCAGACCTCCCGTCGGATGATAGATCATGCGGAATGCCATGGATGCAGCAGCAGATGCAATGGCAACAGGCATTGCATAGACAGCAGCACAGAATCCGGATCCGAAATAACGGTTATACGTCAGAAGGCTGGTGATCAGACCAATGATCAGACCGCCCAATGCAACAACCGCCACAAACTTGAGGGTAGAGACAATGCTTGCCCAGAAATCTGCTTTTCCGAAAAGACGGATTGTATAGTTATCAAGACCGACAAACTTTTTTGGTCTGCCAAGCGCATCAGTTACCCATGTGGAAAGATAGATCGTACGTCCAAAAGGGTAATACAGGAAAATGGCAAAGATCAGCAATGCAGGCAGAAGGAAAAGATAGGGTTCAATCCGTTCATATGGTGTCCTTTTGATCCGCATCGGTTTCGGTTTTGCAGGATTCTTGACCATAGGCATGACCTCCGTGCTCTAAACACCTGTCTTCACGCAGAAGAAACAAGAAAAACCATTCAGCGAACTCAGGCTTTTTCTCCTGACATGATGCGGATAAGGTCTGAGCCGAAACGGCTGCTCTTTTCCATACTGCGTTTCTGAAGACAGTGTACCATCGGCCGCGAACAATGTCAATATTGACTTGTTTTTTTCCGTATTGTCATGTTTTTAACATTTGGGTCCGACTGACAATCCTCCCGCCATCAGGATGCAAATCCTTGTCTCCCCTTGCTTTTTCCAAAGAACATCTCACTTGCAGATGTACATGGCGGCGGAGAAACCAAGCCATCCTCTGATGTTCCCCGCAATCTCCCGGAGCCTCCGTGACCTATTCCCCTGTTATCGGATTTTTCTCAGTTTTGATATATAAAACCCTTCATAATGTGTATCCGGGCAGATCAGCAGGGTACCCGGAATCCTTACAGGAAGCTGCGGCAGCTGGTTCATCTGTGTGTCATCGATCGGCACCAGCTCAACACTGCCGCCTTTCATGGCATACTCCACCACTTCCTCATTCTCTTCCGGGAGGATGGAACATGTGGAATAAACCAGTTCACCACCCTTCTTCAGGAGCCGGATTGCTTTGGCGATCAGGGCTTTCTGCGTCCTGACCGTTTTCTGTACCCATTCGGGTGTCATTCTTCTCCCCGGGACATTCTCCCGGAGCTCAATCGTTCCGCTTCCGGTACATGGCGCATCCAGCAGAATCTTGTCGAACCGGAACAGATCATCCAGATCCCTTGCATCCTTCTGCATCACCAGGGCGGAAGCCCGCTGCAGTTTCAGGTTATATCTCAGTCTTTCTGCACGCCGCGCATCCCGTTCACATGCGGTGATCTGCGCCTTGCCTCCACTCAGTGCAGCCATCTGGGTCGTTTTCCCGCCGGGGGCAGCTGCCATATCCAGGATGGCCTCCTGGGCCTTTGGCATCATCACGAGCGGCGGAATCATGGCTGACAGGTTCTGCAGATACACCTTGCCCTCCTGATATACAGGAAGCATGGCGATCTCGGACTCGCTCACATCTGGAAGAATCAGCGCATCCCCATACCATGAAACCGGCTCCCATGCAATGCCTGCCTGCTGCAGAACGCTGCATACTTCTTCCCTTGTGCCCGTGAGTGTATTCACGCGCAGGGTGACCGGCCGTTCAGCACGATATCCCTGTTCAATCCGTCCGGCCATTTCCTGTCCATAGTATTCCAGCAGTCGCTGCTGCAGATATGCAGGTATTCTTTCGTCCATAGCGTGTATTCCTCCGTCCCGTCTTCGGATGCATGTGTTCCCGAAGCTGATCAAGGTTTGCATCCTGGTTTTGACCTTTTCAAAAGTATAACAAGTCATTCACCGCTGTCAATCTCCCATCCCGGCGCGCCTTTCCATCATGGAACAGTGCTGTCCCGGAAAATGCAGCATTTCTTCTTCCAAACAAAAAAGGCCATGTCTCCATGACCTTTTCCTTCCGACCGGAAGCTGTCCGGCCTTCTTATTCAACTTCGGCAATGCATTCCACTTCGACAAGTGCGCCTTTGGGCAGAGCTTTCACGGCAAAGCAGCTGCGTGCAGGTGCCGAGGATATGAAGGAAGCGTAGACTTCATTGAAGGCTGCAAAATCTGCAATGTCTGCGAGAAAACAGGTGGTTTTGACCACATGGTCAAAATCTGTTCCCGCTGCTTTGAGCACTTCACACAGGTTCTTCATCACCTGCTCCGTCTGCTCACGGATTTCACTTCCCACAAGAACCCCCTTTTCGGGATCAAGCGGAATCTGCCCGGATGTGAACAGCAGATTCCCGACCTGTTTGGCCTGAGAATAAGGTCCGATTGCTGCTGGTGCATTCTTGCTTGAAATTGTCTTGATCATTCCCGTGTCCTCCTTGGCATTTGATCAGTCTACAATCTTTAATCCTGCATCCATCAGAGCCTGGCGGATCTGACGGATGTGATCATGATTCTTTGTTTCCATCGCCACGCGCAGATAGCATCCGACAACATCGGAGCCCGTATTGGAGTGCTCATGATGGACACTAGTTACATTTCCGCCCTGTTCCGCGATGATTCTGGATACGGTCAGCAGCTGGCCGGGTTTGTCCACCAGCTCAATGGTCATCTGGCAGGATCTGCCGGACATGATCAGACCGCGCGTAATGACTCTTGAAAGAATCGTCACGTCGATATTGCCGCCGGAAAGCAGGCACACCGCTTTCTTGCCCTGGAGATTGACCTTGTTGAACATACACGCAGCAACAGAGACTGCCCCTGCACCTTCCGTCACAAGCTTGTGCTGCTCCATCAGGGCAAGAATCGCCGCCGCAATCTCATCATCCGTGACCGTCACAATATCATCAACATAATGGGACACGATATCGTATGTCAGGTCACCAGGACGCTTGACAGCAATGCCGTCAGCAATCGTAAACACGCTGGGCAGGGTTTCAATATGGCCGTCATGGACAGAAGAAAGCATGGACGGCGCGCCGGATGCCTGGACGCCGATCACACGGACTTTGGGGTTGAGGGACTTGATCGTATAGGCAATGCCCGAGATCAGTCCGCCTCCGCCGATGGGCACAAGAACCGCATCCATATCCTGTACCTGTTCGGCCAGTTCAAGCGCTATGGTCCCCTGCCCGGCGATCACTTCAGGGTCGTCAAACGGGTGGATAAAGGTATAGCCGAACTCATCCCGCAGCGAAAGTGCCTTCTTGTAGGCATCATCATAGAAGCCTTCGACAAGACAGATCTCCGCCCCGTAGCTTCTTGTTGCCTCCACCTTGGAAATCGGCGCAGAGTCCGGGAGACAGATCACGGATTTGATTCCATTGCGCTGGGCCGCAAGGGCAACACCCTGTGCATGGTTTCCGGCAGAGCATGCAATGACGCCGCGAGCCTTATCCTCCGGGGAAAGCTGAGACATTTTATAGTAGGCCCCGCGAACCTTGAATGAGCCGGTAATCTGAAGGTTTTCCGTTTTCAGATACAGGTCCACTCCGGGATTCAGTTTGGGAGCAGGGATAACATCCGTACGCCGGACAACATTTCTAAGCACATAACTGGCCCTGTAGACCATGTCAAGGCTGAGCTTCTTATCGATCTCCATGATTTTCTACTTCCTCGCGTGCACATTTCCCCAGTGAAGTTGCTGCCCGGATGCTGGTGCATCCGGGCAGTCTGAACATGAAAAGCAATCAGTTGTTGATGAGCTTGTCTTCGTCGCTCCAGGAATAGAGCTGGCGGATTTCCTTGCCCACTTTTTCGCAGGGATGTTCGGCAGCCTTGCGGCGCATTGCATTGAAGTGCACCTGTCCGCCTGCTTCTGACATATCCAGCAGGAAGTCCTTGGCGAAAGTGCCGTCCTGGATGTCCTTGAGAATCTTGCGCATGGTCGCCCGGGTCTCTTCCGTGATGATCTTCGGACCCGTGGTATAGTCGCCATACTCAGCCGTATTGGAAATCGAATAACGCATGCCTTCAAAACCGGACTGATAGATCAGGTCGACGATAAGCTTCATCTCATGGATGCATTCAAAATATGCATTTCTGGGATCATAGCCTGCTTCGACCAGCGTGTCATAACCGGCCTGCATCAAAGCACAGACACCGCCGCACAGAACAGCCTGTTCACCGAACAGGTCCGTTTCTGTCTCGGTACGGAAAGTGGTTTCAAGGACGCCGGCACGAGCGCCGCCAATACCCAGAGCATAAGCCAGACCGATATCCAGTGCGTCACCGGTTGCATCCTGCTCAACAGCAATCAGGCACGGAACGCCCTTGCCCGCCTGGTATTCGCTGCGGACTGTGTGGCCGGGGCCTTTGGGAGCAATCATGATCACGTTGACAAACTTCGGAGGCTTGATGCAGCCAAAATGAATATTGAAGCCATGGGCAAAAGCAAGTGTCTTGCCTTCGGTCAGGTTGGGTTCGATGCTTTCCTTGTACAGCTTTGCCTGCTTCTCATCGTTGATCAGGATCATGATCACGTCTCCGGCCTTGGCCGCATCTGCAGCTGTCATCACTTTGAGTCCGGCTGCTTCAGCTTTTGCCCAGCTCTTGGAACCGTTGTACAGACCAACCACAACTTCCACACCGGAATCACGAAGGTTCAGAGCATGGGCGTGTCCCTGGGAGCCATACCCGATAATTGCAACGGTTTTTCCGTTCAGTTTGGACAGATCACAATCCTGCTGATAATAAATCTTTTGCATGCTACATCTCTCCTTTTATTTATGCATCAGGCAAAGGCCTGGAGCATCCTTCACATTTCACAGGACAGAAAAAAACCTTCGTCCCCTCCCTCGGAGACGAAAGACTTTTCTTTCGCGGTACCACTCCGGTTCATCCGCCAGCGGATGCCCTCATGGGAAGCCTGCGCTCCCCTGCGCTTTCACGGGCGCACCCGTTTCCGGCTACTCCGTTCGCCGGAACCGCTCCATGGTGATGTTCATTTCTCCGCTGCCCATGCCTTGCACCATCCGGCATGTCTCTTATGCCCATCTGAGAAACTACTGTCCACTTCCCTGCGTTCAAGGCGATCATAGCATTGCAGTTCCTGTTTGTCAATCAGACGGCTGTACTTCCGCTGTACTCCGTTTCTTCTGTTTTCGAAGTACCTGCTGTTTCCTTCCATTCATGTGCCTGCAATCCAGCTTTTTTCTCGCGTATAAGGTTTCTGCGCCGGGTGGCGTCTTGTGGTATAATTGCTCATCATCAGCCTGTCTGCAGAATGCCCCGGATCCGAAGACGGCCTGCTTCAGGATGGAAAAAAGGACTGATCATTACGCATCCCCTCAAACCTTTTTATCTTCTGATTGCCTTTATCCTCTTTCTATGCAGTCTGTCCGCCTCTGCATCTGCTTCCAGCCTTAAAGATTTTGATGAAGCGGAGTACGTAAAAGCTGTCCACAGCCGGTATTCCAGCTTCTGGGATCGCAGGAGCGCCGCGCTGCTTTCTGATGAAGTCTACATGTATGAGAAGATTGTCAACTCCATCCGGTCGAACAGTGCCAGCAAGGCTCTCACGGATTTCGCATCCCGTATGCGCGAAACTGACCTGGACGAGAGTGCTTATCTTCAGCAGCTCATGATCATCATCTGTCTTCAGGAATCCGGCTTTTCCAATGCCTTGGAAACCATGGCCGACTATGATACCCGACGCGATCTCCAGGATTACATCACAGACGCCGGTGAAGTTATCATCGATGCCTTCGGTGCTGCCAATGTTCTGAGTGCTTCTGCTTCGCTGGCCGCTGATCTCGTCGGTGATGCAGGCGATTCCTTACAGACACTGATCGGAAACTATGCCGACTACAGAAAAATAGCAAACCTTGCCTCGTCTGCCACTGCGGCAAGATCTTTTCTTCAGGCAGTACAAAGAAACACAACCGTCCAGGATCTGAAATCCGCCGCCACGGCACTTCTTGAAGTCCTGAATACGTCCACAGAAATGCTGGCAAAGGGACAGCTGAACGACTGGCTGGAGAAAACGGCTGAATCAGGCTGTATCACGGTTGGCATGGACCTGATGCCGTATGTCCTTGAAACAGTCAAAGACCTGAAACTGAGCAGCGCAACCCAGGAGATCTTCCAGCAGTGTGCTCCCCTGCTCCAAGGGATCTATTCCGATCTCGGTGCGGGGAAGCTGATCTATGATGCCTCCATGCTGCTGGGAAACGTCAGCTTCGGCCTTGACAATATTCTGGAACGCTATTGTGAACTGGTGGCCATGTCCCAGATTGCCGATGCAGTCTCTGCCGCTGTCACCCATACCGGGTTGACCCCGGTCCACGAGGACGGAATCCATGAAGTATCCGCCATTGTTCCTGTCATGCAGTCTCTGCTGCTGGTCCGTCAGAGAGGGGAATACTGTGCAAGTCAGCTCTATCTTGAGGAAGGCGGCTTCATGGCAGCCATCAATGATCACCTGCATGCTGAATCCCAGGAGCAGGCCGAAAGATGGTTTCATGCACAGTCGCTGCTGCTTCAGGACATGTATACCGATCTCGGACTGATTCTGTGCAGAGGGAATGAGCTCTATTATCAGTATCTGAAAGCAAAACTGCTTCCTGAGTATGGCTGGGCTTCCCTCCAGCCCTTTCAGTTTGATTTCAACAATACGCTCGGAAAAGCCACATGGGTCTCCAGCGCATGGGAATCCATAAAGGGTAGCGAAACCATACAGGGAATCCTTTCTGCGGATGTACGGGATTATGATCTTGACGGAACCAATGATATGCTGGTTCTCTATGTGCGGGATGACGATATAAAAAGCACAGCCTGGGGACAGCTTGATCATACCTCGGTCACCCGCAAGCTTGGAAAAGGGAAAACCGAGGAAGTAAAGGCTTTCACGCTGTATGCCGTACTGTACTCCCTTGACGACGAATACAATGTCGTTTCCATCTATGATCTGCCTGCGGCTGCCTTCCTCGAGGATATCAGCTATGGCCCCCTCCTTGCCGGTGTCTATGAATGGGAAGGCCGCCCCTATCTCTATACTTTCTGTTCCAATCAGAATCCCGATACATACGGTCCAAGCTTCTATCAGATCTGGCATGCGGAGGACGGGAAGCTGATTCTGGACCATCTTTCCGGGAACTTTTCCTGGGGACAGCGCTATTTTGGAGAACAGGCTGAAAACCGTCTCGGCGCGACCGGCATGACCATCGGGGATACTCCTTTTCAGGACATTTCCCTGATCAGCAATACACTGACCTGGGACAGCAAACCCGCTGAAAAAGTCAATGCATTGAAAAAACGTCTAGGCTCCTCCATGCTGTGCTTCATCAACACACTTCACGCCGGTGGAAGGCACCAGACGCTGGAGTATCAGGCAGAGGATTTTTCCCGGATCCGGATGATTCTCGAGGCGGGTGAATATGAAGCGCTGAAAGACCGTGAAGAACAGCCTGCTTTCTATCCGTACAGCGGTCGGGAAGCAGATGAACGAAGGAACCGGTATTCCTCTGATTTTGATGTTTCTTCCGATGTCTCTGCAACCATGCCTCCATCGGAAGAGGAATTCTCTGACCCTGAAAGTGTTTTGGCAGGGGCTGCCGTCAGCGGACTTCGCCCTCCGCTGAGCAGTTCCGCTCTGCAGCCTGTTTCCACGGAAGAATATCTTCCGACGCCTGCCCTGACGCCTGAAGCCACGCCTGAGCTGCTCAGAGAAATAGTTTTCGAAACCGTTGCCCTTCAGCGCGGTCAATCCATCGCCGTCTATTCCGCGCCGTCATCCTCGGCTTGGCGTGGTGCAAACGGGAAGGCCAAAGTATCCACAAACGATTCATTTTGGGCTGCCGGATATGAAAACGGGTGGATGCTGATCATGTACGAGACCAGCAAAGGCAGTGTGCGCGTTGGATATATTGACGTCAATTCCATCACTGGCACGCTGCCGGACCTTGGGCTTCTGGCCTTTGATCAGGAAAAAATCACCCTGAGCAAAAAAGCGGTCCTGACCGATGACATCAGGAAACAGAAAAACAAGATTGCAACCCTCAAAAAAGGCACGGAAGTCACACTTCTGTGCCCCTATGAAAAATGGCTTTATATCGAAACGGTTCTGAAGGGAAAAACTGTGCGGGGCTTTATTCCTGCACCATAAAATGCAAGGGACGCTGCAGACAGCAAATCTGTCTGTAGCGTCCCATTTTATCCGCTCAGGCGTCTGACCTTGCGAAGGCATTTTTCATGGCAATGCTGGCCTGGTACAGCACTTTCCCGAGGAAATCCGACGTTTCCTTCTGTGCCATATCCGCGATCCGCTGATTGCTTTCCTCGAGATACCGGCTCAGTTCTTCCGGCTTTTTCTTGGCTGCTTCCCGGTCAGACCACTGAAGCAACTCCTGCCCTTTCCCATGCACGGCATGCTGATATCTTTCCAGCGGAGAAGCACATGCTGCAAAGTGACTGTCCGCCATAGCCGCAATGAGCCGGTTGGCCCAGTAAAAATTCTCTGTGGAAATCTCCTTCCCGGTGTTGGCCACATAGGCAGGCATCCTGTCTACATTGGTGTAGAAGGGAATCATCGCATTGAATACATTGGAACCCATGGCAATCCACTGAACATCGCGGATGCCTTCCGGAAGATCTCCCCGGATCTGCGTCAGTGCAAGGATATTGTTCCGGTTGATGCCAATGGGCCGGTATGCTCCGCGCATACGGTCCGGCCCATGCTGTCCGTATGGGTCAAAAGGCGTTCCCTGATAATGGTTTGAAAGCACATACTTGATATCTTCCACTGTCACCTTATGTTCGGGCACACGCCAGAAGGGAATATCGTCCGAAGTCGGCAGATAATCCGCAGCCTCCCCGTCCCACACATTGCTGCCGGGGTTCAGGTACCTTTCCATCACCCAGGCACGTGGTGTATTGTACGTATGGTCAGCATCCTCATGGCTTCCAAAAACAGCACGCACGTCCAGATCGGTTTCTTCCTCAAGATTCCTGTTTTCCAGGGAGAGATCCAGATGATGATCCCGGATCAGATCAATCAGATCCCGTGAGCACAGATTTCCCTGCTGTCTGCCGAATGCGTCCACCAGATCGAAGCTGTCGATCCCCAGCTGGTTCGGTACAACCGCATAGCAGTTATCTGGTATGCGCCGTGCAATCCAGTGATGTCCGCCAATGGTTTCCATCCACCAGATCTCATCGGTATCCTGGAAGCCGATGCCGTTCATCTCATAGGTTCCATAGGTTTCAAGCAGGCTGCCCAGTCTCTCCACACCTTCCCTTGCACTGTGAATGTAGGGCAGCACGATGGTGACGAAATCTTCCTCTCCGATTCCGCCCTGGACCAGAGGGTCAGCCCCCTGTACACGCGGATTGCTGGTGATGGTCTCCGTAGCTGTCATGGCCACATGACACGCATTGATTCCTGCCTCGCCCCAGATACCCTTGTCCGGGAGTGCATTCGGTGCAGACGTATACCGCATGGGATGATCCGGCAGTTCGATTGCACATCCGGAGAGAACCGATACGTAATGTTTCGGCTGTTCCTCCGGCTGAACCACCACAAAACGCTTCGGAGCAAATGATCCGCTTCCCGCATCCTCATTGCGCGCCATCATGGTGGAACCATCATAGGAAGCCTTTTTTCCGACAAGAATTGTTGTACACGGCATGGTTGGTATCCTCCGTTCATCATTACAGCTTTTCCGTTCGCTTCCGAAGTATAGCATATTTTTCCACGAAGAGCAGGAACTTTCCGGTTCCAAGAGTCAGATCTGCAGAAAGACAAGGAAAATACAATTGACAGGGCATTGCCTGGCATGGGGCAATATGATATCATACGCGGTGTTCACCATGCTCCGGCAATCTGAAAGGATGTTGATCCCTATGAATATTGTCTGCCTTGATCTCGAAGGCGTTCTTGTTCCCGAAATCTGGATTGCATTTTCCGAAGCCAGCGGAATTCCCGAACTCCGGCGCACAACACGCGATGAACCGGATTATGACAAACTGATGCGCTGGCGCCTTGGCATTCTGAAAGAGCACGGTCTCGGCCTGAAGGATATCCAGAAAACCATTGCCACCATTGATCCCATGCCCGGCGCGAAAGAGTTTATCGATACCCTTCGCAGTGAAACCCAGGTTCTCATTCTCAGCGACACCTTCGAGCAGTTTGCTTCGCCGCTGATGAAAAAGCTCGGATGGCCCACCATTTTCTGCAATTCCCTCGAAGTCGGAGAAAACGGTGAAATCACGGGCTACAAAATCCGCGTGCCCCAGTCCAAACTCTCCACCGTCAAAGCGCTGCAGTCAATTGGTTTTGATACCATCGCCTCCGGTGACAGCTATAATGACCTCGCCATGATCCAGGCAAGCAAGGCCGGTTTCCTGTTCCGCACAACCGAGAAGATTCGCGCAGATTTTCCGGAGCTTCCCGCCTTCGAATCTTATGACGATCTCCTCGCTGCGATCCGTTCCGTGCTGTCATGAATGGTTTTTCCTGTATGCCTGTCTGTTCATTATGAACAGGCAGTTTTTTTATTCCGCAATGCTTCGCGAAGTTCTCTTGCGTTGATAGCTGGTTGATCCTCCACGTACCATGTCCCGGAAAGAGAAAAAGCAGCAGGTTTTCCCTGCCGCTTACTGCATCCACTGTTTCCGGAATGTACGCATCATTTCCGATGTGAGACTAACGTCATCAATGCCGTCCGGGACTTCTTTCCAGTTCTTCCATTCTGCAACTGCAAGCTCTGTTTCATCGATATGAATCCGGTCCGAGCCTTTCAGGTCACAGAAGAAGCCCATCAGGACACCACAGTCACAGCCCCAGGGCTGAGATCCCCAGTAGCGGATGTTCTGGACTTCCAGTCCTGTTTCTTCCCGCACTTCACGGCGTACCGTTTCTTCCACCGTTTCCCCGATCTCTGTAAATCCAGCCAGAAGGGCATAGTGCGAATAGCTGCCATGCGCATATTTTGAAAGAAGCAGTCGTTCTCCGTTGGTGACACCGATGATGACGGCAGGCGATATGGTGGGAAAAACCTGCAGCTGACATGCCGGGCAGTACAGCATCCGCTGATGGTCGTCATGCACCGTTTTCCCTCCGCATTTTCCGCAGAATCGGTGGTTCTCATACCAGGTATACAGGTGATAAGCCGTATACGCAGCAAAGAGTTCCTTACGGGGAGCTGCAGCACGAATCTCATAAAGCGAATGCAGGGCATACCCGGGAATCTTTTCCTGATACGCCGCAAGATAATAGCGGACGGAATCTATGGAAAAAAGGTATCTGAAGGAGCCCTTCTGCTCCGGAAGTTCTGAGATGAGCGGAACATTCCAGGTCTGCTCAGAAACAATCATGGATTTTCCCCGAAACATGACGGCCCGGCTCCGCTCATCGGGGGGCCATGGTGTATAGGCATTGGAAAACACCGAAGGTGCGATATCCTGAACCATAGGTCTGCTTCCTTCCTTTTTGGAAATCAGTCTTTCTCCGGTCCCGCTGCGTATTCCTTACCATCGAGCATATATCCCAGAAAACGCCCGCCTTCCGCATAGATCAGTTTGATGGAAAAGAAGTCTTCCCGCGACTGCAGCAGGGGAAGAAAAACAAGGTCGCCTTCCCAGAGAGGAAGATCCATGACTTTTTCCCTGGGAATCCATTCCAGAATGCCTTCATCACATTCCTTCCGCACTTCACCTTCCGCTGTCCCTGTATAGAGGAACGTCATCTCATTCCCCCAGTCCGGAAGAATAAAGGTCAGAATCCCGCGGAGCTTCCAGGACACGAGTTCCGCACCGGTTTCTTCCCTGACTTCCCGCTGAATGCATTCCTCAGGCGACTCATTCTCCTCAAGATGGCCCCCGACACCGATCCATTTTCCCTGATTCTCATCATTCTTCTTCCTGATGCGGTTCATCATCAGATAGCATCCGTTTTTTTCGAGATAGCAAAGTGTTGTCAGCCGCATATGATGCCTCCTGTCCAAGATTCCGTTCGGTATCCCTGCACGGTCGGGAAATCGCTTTCTGCTTTTTCTGAAAGATGCACAGGAATGTCGGTGTTCTATACGCCAGCAGCCTGCCAGAACCACCCGTCCTTTCTCCTTCCTGCGGTGAAGGTCCGGTCTCCGCCTTCGAGGTATTGACTGAGAAACCGGTTTTCATGTCATTCAAATGCCCTTTTCCATGAACACACGGCCGCAGGCATCCTCAGGCATTCCGATCTCCCGCAGATTCTTCACGGAACGTTTCCTGTCCACGTCCTATCTGCACCAGTCCCTGCGGATGGTACTTCCCGCATGTAGAAGATACATGCAGAAGCGTGAAAACAGCAGACCACCGGACCATTATAATCATCCTTTCTGTTCCGGGCAAGGCGGACAGACAAACGTCCGGCACACGGGATCCTCTGTAACATCCATCCATGACAAGCTCCCTGTGTTGAACCTTTTCCTCTTTCCTTTTATAATCTGATGCACATACTGCATTTCAGCCCCGTAGGCTGACCCTGCAAAAAGGAGATCCGATTTATGCCCGTCCCGACAGTTTCATTGTCCCTGCAGCCCACAGATGCTGAAATCAGTCCTCTGCTTTTCGGGCACTTCATCGAGTTCATCGAAAACTGTATTCAAGGCGGTGTCACCGACTCCGGAAGTCCGGCTTCCAGTGAAACCGGTATCCGTCTGGATGTTCTGGAAAAGGCCGAAAAGCTGCACCCTGCGATTCTCCGTTTCCCCGGGGGAACCTATGCAAACATCTATCACTGGATGGACGGCATCGGTCCTGTTTCCAGCCGCAGAAAACGCCGAAACCTGATCTGGGGCGGCATCAACGGGAATGCCTTCGGAACCGCTGAGTTTGTTTCCTATTGCCGGAAGCTCGGCGCAGAACCCATGCTCTGTGTCAATATGGCCAGCGGCACGGCACAGGAAGCTGCGGACTGGGTGGAATACTGCAACGGAGAGCCGGGAACGTATTATGCCGACCTGCGTGTTGCAGACGGCTTTCCAGAACCCTTTCATGTCAAATACTGGTGCATCGGCAACGAATGCTATGCAGAGCCGGACCTTGGTCCGCAGCATGAGCCCCTGCGCTACGTCTCGGATGCGTGGGAATTCACCAAACACATGAAACTCATGGATCCTTCGCTGAAACTGATCTATGTCGGCAATCCCCTCGACCAGGAATGGAACAGCACGGTCCTCGAATCGCTGGCACCGGTTTGTGACTATTTTTCCATCCATCACTATTCTTCGGAGGGAGCACGGGGGCCATATGGTCCGTTCGCCTCACTCCAGGAATTCCGCTCCCAGCTGGATACGCTGATTCCTCTTCTCCATGCCAGTTCTGTCTCGGGGAAAAAACTCAGCCCATGGTACCGCTTTCCGGGAAGGGAAACCAAGATCCGTCTGGCCATTGATGAATGGAACATCTGGGATAGTACACCTCGGGGCAAGGACAACCCCTACGGTCTGAAAATGGTCTACACCTGGAGAGACGCCATGTGGACCGCCTGCATGCTCAACACCTTTGTAGAATATGCGGAAGATATCGGAATCGCCAATCTTGCCCAGATGGTCAATGTGCTTGCCCCGATTGTCACTTCCGGTGATACATCCTTTGTCCAGACAACCTACCATGTGCTTCTTTTCTACAGAAAATACC
>ONVN01000451.1 GCA_900321295.1 uncultured Eubacteriales bacterium | reverse complement strand
GCCATTACTCGCTGCGGGGCAACCGACTGAGGCATAGTTATGTGATCCGGGAATTCAGGTCATATGTCTTGTCTATATTTTGTTTCTGACTTTTTTCACACAAACGGTAAAAACAATCAACAGAAAGGTTGTATAACGATCCATTCAGTTGCTCAGAAGTAAAAGAAAAAACCGGCATTAGCCGGTTTTTTCACGGTGTACAGATTATTATGCCTGAGCAGGAGCACCAACGGGGCATACACTCTCGCAAGCGCCGCATTCGATGCAAGCATCTTCATCAATTACATACTTGCCGTCGCCTTCAGAAATTGCATTCACAGGGCAACCTTCTGCGCAGGTACCGCAAGAAATGCAGCTGTCGGAAATTTTATATGCCATAACAAGCACCTCCAAAAATATTCAGCCCTTAGCTGATGTTGATAATTATAGCACCGTCATTTTTTGATTGCAAGACCTAAGGGAATTTTTATGACCGAGAGTCATACTTGTAATATATTAGGTTTTGCTGTTTGCGGCCGCAATGGCTTTTTCCAATGCTGCACGCCATAAATCTGCGCGTTGTCCTTGCGTCACTTTGCTTGTTTCTTTTGCTTTCGCTTTCTCGTTTGATTGCATCGGTTTAGTATCTACTGTTTTCCCAGGTGTCAGTTCAGCCTTTCCATCGCTTTCATCTGTGAATGGTTCATTGACACATGGCATTTCGAGGTCAGCATTACGCTGATCTTGTTCGCATTCTTTTGCGGTAAATGCATTGCATTCAGCTGTTTTTTCAGTCTTACCTTCTGAATCTTCTTTGCTCTTCTCTGATGGCAAATTGGCTTCTTCGTTGCATGCGATCACTTTCCCCGGGTCGTTCGCAGAGTCCTTGGACAACTCTTCTTGAACATATGGCTTTGCTATTCCTAAGCTCGTCAGCTCATCCAAAGAATATTCTTTGATCTCGCTCGTATCGCCATGGCACAAACGGCACGCAACACACTCTTTCAAAATATTCTGCTCGATTACGGTAGCTGTGCCTTCAGGCGTTTGAAACTCTTTTCCAACCTTCGGCATCCGCTTTCTGATTCCCTCGTATTGTTCCTCTTCATATTTCAAGCAGCACATCAAACGTCCGCAAACGCCGCTAATTTTCGTCGGATTCAGTGACAGTTTCTGTTCTTTTGCCATTTTGATGGATACAGGTTCAAAGTCATCCAGAAATGCATCGCAGCAAATCCTACGTCCACAGGGGCCTAAACCACCTATCATTCTGGCTTCGTCCCGAACACCAATCTGACGCAGTTCAATCCGAGTCTTGAATACAGCGGCAAGGTCTTTTACCAGCGCTCTGAAATCTACGCGCCCGTTTGCAGTGAAATAAAACAGGATCTTATTGTTATCAAATCCAATCTCAACTCTGACCAGCTTCATTTCAAGTTTATTTGCTGCAATTTTCTCCTGGCAAATGCGAAATGCTTCTTTTTCTTTTTCTTTGTTTTCACGATCATGCTTCAGATCTTCCTCGGTTGCTATGCGGATCACTGTTTTCAGAGGAGCAACAATACTTGATTCCGAAACTTCTCTTACAGGCATAATGACTTCGCCCAGCTCAAACCCCCGTGAAGTTTCCACAAGAACCTTTTCTGATATATTCGGCTGAGTTTCTCCAGGATCAAAAAAATACAATTTTCCCCCTGTCTGAAACCTAATGCCGATGACTTTTACCATTTCTTTTTTTCCTCCATGATATCTAAAAGCAGTCTTTCCAGTACTGCTGGCCATGTAACCTGACTCATTCGCCTTTTTCTTGCACTTTGGATACTGTCAATCAAATGAAGAAAGCTTCTGTTTTCACCCTCCTGGGTCATCTTTTGAAATGCCCTGGGATAATCAGCAATCAGTTCCAAATCTGCTTGTCCAATATGACATAAAAGCATCGTACGAACCATGTCTTCCAGATCGTCCAGCAATTCCAACCCCTGGTCTTTTGCATCTTTCCATTCGTTGGCTATACCGAAAATACTGCTGTAGTCAGGAATATTCAGAAACTGCTCCATGACTTTTTTCCGTCGCTCCCAAAAAGCTTCATCCCCTGCCATGCTCAATGCGTTCCCGATGGAGCCGCCAGACATCTGCATGGCCTGCGCAGCTCTTGTGCCGCTGTATCCATGTTCTGCAAGGACACGTTTTAATGTACTTTGAGGCCAAGGGTGCAAAGCGATCTGACGGCATCGACTTACGATTGTTGACAGCAGGGATCCAGGAGTGTCCGTAAGCAACAGAAAAAGAACTTTCTCCGGCGGCTCTTCCAATGTTTTTAACAATGCATTCTGTGCAGAAGCGTTCATCTTCTCTGCATGCTCAATTACAGCAATTCGATATTTGCCCTCATATGCATGTTCATTGACTCTTGTGACAAGTTCCCGTATCGTATCAACAAGTATATCATTCTTTCCACGTTCTGTTTGAAGATCACTGGATATGTGATAGCCAGGACGTACAATCAGAAGATCAGGATGTGTTCCCTGCTGCACTTGTTCACATGCAGCACATTTGCCACAAGGCTTGCTGTTTTCCGTGCAGAGAAGATATTTAGCGATCTCTCTTGCAAGCGTCCTCTTACCCATGCCGTTCTGCCCTGTAATCAGATAGGCATGAACAAAAGAGTCAGTCTCCAAAGTCCTGACAAGTCCCTCACAGGCAGTTCCCTGTATCAAAAAATCGCGCAAGGAAACTGTGTGGGAATGCTGTGTATCGGCCATATACAATCCTTACAGTTTAATAAACTGATCAACAGATAATACAAATACTGTAGCCCCGCCGACTGTAACTTCGATGGGATATGGGGCATATCCATTCTGGGTGCCACCCACAGGGGCAGGAGATGCGGCCATTTGCTTACGGCTCTTGCATACCTTTTCAATAACCCCCATTGCCGCCTGGAACTTATCGTCCTCGACACCAACCAGCAATGTTGTGTTACCAGCACGAAGGAACCCGCCCGTCGTAGCGAGTTTGGTAACACCAAAACCAGCATCCATAAGTTTTCCGATCAGCCTTGATGCATCTTCATCTTGAACAATTGCAATGATAAGTTTCATCATGTATTCTCTCCTTATTTATAGGATAAAACAAATCTAGGCTCTATTAAAGTATAATCCATATGACGTCAAAACGCAAATATCTCACAGATCAGATCGTGTCAAGTAGTTACGGAGAATTAAGCAATAATGTCAGAAAGG
>ONVN01000453.1 GCA_900321295.1 uncultured Eubacteriales bacterium | reverse complement strand
CTGGACATGACAGAGAGTCTGGAGGCATTGATCACTGACTATTGCAAATGGAAATATCTCCACCTGTAAAAGCATCAAATACAAAAACGAATGTGCTTTGGGGTAGTCACATATCAGAGTGGTGGCATTTTGTGACCAGGCAAACGAAAAATGTGACCAAGAGCGTAGGAGTGTGACCACGGACGTTTGGTCACATCTCCCCGGCACCTGGTCACATTCCTGCGCTCATAATTGTGACCATGGTCACATGGTATCAGTTTAATGGTTTTGGGCCACATCACAACCCTTATCCTGATATGGGATTAGGGCTGCGCTTTTTTTCTTTATGCCATGATTTTCACAGTATTTCTGAAAAGCATCGTATGCGAGTAGACACTTTCAGCGACACTCCATAACCTCAAATCCTCTGTTCCCCATGAGTTACTGGTATACGATGAAATGAGAATCGTATGACAGAAGCCCCGCATCGTATACCAGTGCGAGACATTATTCAATGCGTGGATCTTGTATACAGGCTTCGCTCTTTCGTATATCGGAACAATTATATCTGGGTGTGCATGAAACATGAAGGGGTAAGTGATGATGGCAGAAAATGATATTCAGCAGCGCCTTACTGAATTTATAATACGGGAGGTAGAATACTGGGATTTTTGGGGTGCCATTCGCATTGTAAAAAAAGGAAAGACCCTGTGGGAAACCAGCCGGGGATACTCCTGTGTGGAATTTGGTGTGAAGAATACCATGTCCACTCGTTTTACCCTTGCTTCGGTCACAAAGCAGTTTACTGCTTTTGCAGTGATGCTTCTGAAGGATAGGGGCCTTTTATCTCTGGAAGCGGATGCAAATATATACCTTCCGGAAGATATGCGGATTCCCGCCGGGATTACCGTTCATGATCTTCTTGCCCATACCTCGGGTCTATATAATTTTTACAATTTCGAGGATGACTTCTATATCGTGGAAGACAGACTGCCTTATGACCGGAAAGCATTCCTCAACAGATGGATTTTGAAGCAGCCGATGAACGCTCCGGGAGAATTGTTCAATTACAACAATTCCAATTACAATCTGCTGGGCTGGATCATTGAACACGTTTCAAAAGAGTCCTATGCGGATTTTCTGCGGAAGAACATATTCCTTCCGTTGGGAATGACCAGCACCGTTTTTGATGACGGCTTGGCAGTTCACGAAAACAAGGCAAACAATTATATGCATGATTATGGGCAGACTGTTCGTGTACCATATGTCAATAATCTGTTTCTGATGGGAGCCGGGGCATTGGTCTCTAACTGTGACGATCTTCAGAAGTGGTATGAGTGCCTGAAGCAGCGGAAGCTTTTGTCCGCAAAAGCATATCAGTGTTATTTTGCTGAAAACATGAATCACTACTGTTACGGGCTGGAACGACATGAGCGGAACGGCGTAACGATGTACGCACACGGCGGTGACGCCAACGGGATTGCCGCATATACTCAGTACTTCTTTGAGGATGATCTCTGCATCTTCATTCTTTCCAATAATGAATCACTGAACCAATATCGGCTGGGAGCGGGTATCGCTGATATCCTGTACGGGAAAGAACCACAACATACTGTGAAGCCGAACGAGGTGCCGGTTTCGGAAGAGGATCTCCGAAAGTTCGTCGGTTCGTATCTTCCTGGCAAAATCCATATTGAAGCAAAAAACGGGAAACTGTATCTGGTACGTGTTAACCAGAATATCCATATTGAATTATACTGCATCGGTCCCAATACGTTTGTCCGTAGGCACGAGGAGCAGAGTTATACGCATAATCTGCTGCCGGAAGGTTCTGAAAAACCTGTCGTATGGGGATATGAACTGATCAGTTAAAGTACAGATAGCCACAAATCAACTCTGTCTTCGGAAAAGAGTATTGTGCCCCAACAGCAGAAAATGTGACCAAGAGCGCGGAGTGTAACCGTGTATGTTTGGTCACATTTCCTTGGCACTTGGTCACATGATATCAATTTATTCTTTCTTGCCACATCACAACCCTGATCCTGATATGGGATTGGGATTGTGATTTTTTGCGTTTAGCCCTGATTTCATGGCGTTTCCGGAAAGAAATCGTATGCTTAAGGGGCGTTGTAATGAAAGCGTCGCCCGTGTGGACGACGCAGAAAAGTTACAAAATACGATGTGATTATGTCATTCGGTCACGGCAGGGGAATTGGAGAGTTCTTCAACAATCTCTTTTGCCTTCAGAAGGTGTTCGTACCGTACATAGTACTTTATACGTTCAAACATTGAACCTGCTCTCATTGCCATGCCAGCGCCGATTGAGCTGTTGCTCAAAGCCGGAATCCCATTTTGCTCGAGAACATCTTTTATCATCCCGCCAAGGATAGGATCGGCATCTGTGAGAAAACAAATATCATCTAAAAGCACAGGCCGTACCTTTGTGTTGCCACAAACAGGACAGTTTCCATTTCCATCAAAAGCTACTTTACACTTCTGGCAGTACATAATCATTCCTCACTTTCTCCAATATTATCCAATTCAGACCGCCGCTTTTGATAATTGGCTCTGAAAAGTTCCAGGATGGCAAAACAGCCTGCGTAGGCAGCGGCCATGATTCCGAAAGTGACGAACAGCGCGTTAGCAGTGACCCTGTTGCTCTGAATCATCCTGAAAACATGGAGAGCACCGATTACAGCTGCCGGAATCATGCTTACAAGGGCATTTCCTTTTCTGGAAGGCACTGTTGATCTTGTCCAGAGCCCGTTTTTCAGCGTAGTTATTGCCAGATAGACACTCCCCATGAGGAAGACAATGATTTCCCCGATGACTTCTTTTATTCCTAAGCCTGCTGTGAGTTGGACTACAATTGAGAGAAGCAGTGCCCAAAACACAATCCAGAAGCCATACTCCTCAAGCTTCAGCAGTTTCTGATTCTGCATTTCGTCAAGATTTCCCGCGCACTTATTCTTCTTCATTTGAATTCTCCTCTCCAAACAGATCATCCAAACTCTTTCCCAGCACCCGGCATATCGCTCTGCAAAGGCGGATGGTCGGATTGTATTCTCCCTGCTCAATGGCGTTCATCGTTTGACGAGAGATCCCAACCGCTTCTGCAAGGGCTTTCTGGGTCATGTCTTTCTCGG
>ONVN01000455.1 GCA_900321295.1 uncultured Eubacteriales bacterium | reverse complement strand
TGATCGATTCATGCTATAATCAGTCAAACTTGCGTGAAGGTGGTTTCGATATGGGCGTCAGCCGGATTACCCTGAAAGATGTCGCTGAAGACTGCGGCTATACCATGAACACGGTTTCCCGTGCGCTGCGGGGGGATCCCAGGCTTCCGGAATCCACCCGCGAGAAAATCCAGCGGTCTGCTGTCCGGATGGGATACATCCGCAACTCCCTCGCATCTTCTCTGCGCTCCGGCAAAAGCGGCAATATTGCCGTCATTGTCAATGACGTTCATAACCTGCATTTCTGCAATATGCTGACGATTATGGACAGCGAACTACGTAAGGCAGGATACAACATCATGGTGCTGTGCATGGGACTGAATGAGGAACTGGGGGGCCATCTCATCCGTTCCGCAATTTCTCAGTCCGTCGACGGGATTCTGTTTTTCCCGTATTTCGACAACAGAGAGCATATTGAGGTGATGGAGAAAAACCGGATGCCCTATGTTCTGCTTGACCGGCGCATCAACCATGTTGTGACGGACACCGTACGCTGCGATGATGTTCAGGGCGGCTACCTTGCAGGCGCACACCTGGCGAAACTTGGGCATAAGCAATATCTGTTTCTGTCCGGCAAAGATCTCTCCAGCTCGCAGATTGACCGCCTGGATGGATTTATGCAGGCCATGCAAGAATACAGGATCCCTGAGAGGGGCATACGGGTTGTTCCGGGGGATGCGGTTGAAGGTGCACTGGCGTCATCCAGTCTCCGGGAACTGCTGTTCCCGCTGGACTATACGGCCGTCGTATCCTTCCGTGATGAGGTTTCCTATCCGGTCATGATGGAGCTTTCGAGGATGGGACTGGAAATTCCCAAGGATGTTTCGATCGTCAGTTTTGACCATCTGCGGGGAGAAATTCCTTATCTGCCAAGGCTGACCAGTATCTTCTCCGAAGGGGAAACGGTTGCCGCCCAGGGGGTCCGTCTGCTGCTGGAGAAGATCGCGAATCGTGAACACCTCACACAGGTGAAAATCCTTCCCGTTACCCTGTTTGATGAAGGCACAACAGCAGCCCCGCGTGTTCTTCCGGAGTAGGCCAGAGCCGGGGTCTGTTCAGAACACACCACTCTCCATGCAGAGTTCACCGACAGCCTCCGATTCCCGCTGTTCAGGTATACCTTCAGGAAGCCTGACCGAGCGGGTTTTTTATGAGTTGCGGGAACTGCGGGAGAACTGATACAATAGAACACGAAAAACCACAGAAAAGCGCACAGGAGGAACAGGATATGCTGGAAATCGGCACAAAGGCTCCGGAATTTACACTTCAGGACCAGAACGGAGAACTGCGGTCCCTGTCGGACTATCGCGGGCAGAAAGTGGTTCTGTACTTTTATCCGAAGGATATGACAGGAGGATGCACAAAGCAGGCGTGTGCCTTCGGCGAGCTGTATCCGCAGTTTCGGGAAAAAGGCGCGGTTGTTCTGGGCGTCAGCAAGGACAGTGTGGCGTCCCATAAGAAGTTTGAGGAAAAGTACGGACTGCCGTTTACGCTTCTTTCGGATCCGGAAAAAACCGTGATTCAGGCCTATGATGTCTGGAAAGAAAAGAAGAATTACGGAAAAACCACGATGGGGGTTGTCCGCACGACCTATCTGATTGATGAAGACGGCATGATTATCAGAGCCTATGAAAAGGTGAATGCCGGCGGGAATCCCGCACAGATGCTGGAGGATGTGCAGTGAAAGTCATTCTGTCGCCGGCCAAAAAGATGAAGGTGGACACCGATACGTTTGCCTGTCAGGGCATGCCTGCGCTGATGAAAGAAACAGAGCAGATCAGGGACTGGATCTGCAGTCTTTCGTATACGGAGGCCAAAACGATGTGGGCCTGCAATGACAGGATAGCGGAGCAGAACTTTGAGCGTTTCCGGAAAATGAATCTTCGGCAGAATCTCACACCGGCGATCCTGGGCTATGACGGTATTCAGTATACCTGCATGGCCCCGGAAGTCTTTGAGGAGGATCAGCTTGCCTATGTGCAGGAGACCGTAAGAATTCTATCCGGTTTTTACGGCGTGCTCCGGCCTCTGGACGGTGTAGCACCCTACCGTCTCGAAATGCAGGCGAAGGCGGCCATCGGCGGGAAGAAAAACCTGTATGAATTCTGGGGCAGAAAACTGTACGAGGAAGTCATGGATGAGAGCCGGGTTGTCATCAATCTGGCCTCGAAGGAATATGCCCAGTGCATCCGGAGCTGTCTTCAGGCCGGAGACCGTTTTGTCAGCTGTCTTTTCGGAGAGCTGGAGGACGGCCGTATTGTGCAGAAAGGCGTCTATGCAAAGATGGCCAGGGGCGATATGACGCGGTATATGGCCGAGCACAAAATCTCCGCTCCGGAGCAGCTGAAGGGCTTTGACTGGAGCGGGTACAGCTTCCGGGAGAATCTCTCCTCACCGGAGGAGTATGTTTTTATCCGGGAAGAGATCCCGGGCAAGCTGCCGTCTCTGCGGTCCGGAAACTCCGGGCAGGGTGCAGTCGAAAAGAAAAACAAACACCGGAAAGAAGCCTGAAAAGCACTTTCCGGTGTTTGCTTTGATGCGGGAACAGGGTTTCAGCAGGTTCTGCAGGATATGGTCAGCTTTCCTCATGCTGGGTCTCAGTGTTCGGATTCCCTTCCCGGTCTGCGGGGATTGAACTGAAACAGTCCATGCCGGTTGCAGCAGGCGTAAAGCAGTTTTACGCGGCTGATTTTGAAGCGGGCTTCCGCATTTCCCTCCGGATACAGCCGGACGAGCTGAATGCCCTGGTCCGAGACCGCAGCCAGA
>ONVN01000460.1 GCA_900321295.1 uncultured Eubacteriales bacterium | reverse complement strand
TTATCAATGCGAGCCTTGCAGGCGTACTGGAAGCCTGTGAAGCCCGTGGTGCCCGGACTGTATATGGTATGTTGAATGGCATTCAGGGCCTGTTGGAAGAAAGAGTGGTTGACCTTACGGAAAATGTCGCATCCTCCCTTGAAATTGAACTGCTGAAACGCACACCTTCTTCATACTTGGGAAGCTGCCGTTATAAGCTGCCGGATATTCAGGATGATCCGCAGGTGTTTGAAAAACTGTTTGCCATTCTGGAAAAGCTTGATATTGGATGGTTCTTCTATATCGGTGGCAATGACAGCATGGATACCATCAACAAGCTGCATCAGTATGGCCGGATGGTGGGTAGCGATATCCGGTTTATGGGCGTGCCAAAAACAATCGATAATGATCTGATGCTGACAGACCATACCCCCGGTTATGGATCGGCGGCGAAATACATCGGAGTTGTCATGAAGGAACTCGTCCGTGATGCAACTGTTTACGGCAACAAGTTTGTTACCGTTGTGGAAATCATGGGACGCAATGCTGGTTGGCTTACGGCTGCAGCTGCTTTGGCCAGGAGTGAAGACTGTGAGGGTGTTGACTTGATCTGTCTTCCGGAACTGCCCTTCCATATGGACCGTTTTCTGACAAAGATTGAATCCATGCAGAAGGATAAAAAATCGATTGTTGTTGCTGTCAGTGAAGGTGTAAAGCTGCCGGATGGAAGATATGTATGCGAACTGTCGGATGATGCGGCCTTTGTGGATGCTTTTGGTCATAGAAACCTTACGGGTACCGCGCGTTTTCTGTGCAATGAAATTGCCAGAAACATGGATACAAGGGTTCGGTCGGTTGAGCTTTCAACACTCCAGCGGTGTGCAGCGCATCTGACAAGCCGTACGGATATCACGGAAGCATATCAGGTCGGCGGCGCAGCAGGAAAAGCTGCCTTTGAAGGCGTTTCCGGGAAGATGGTTGCTCTCAAACGGCTTTCCAATGAACCGTATCAGTGTACGACAGAACTTGTTGACATTGAAAAGGTGGCGAATTTCGAAAAGAAAGTTCCGCTTGAGTGGATCAACTCCTATCGCACAGACATGACACAGGAATTCCTCTCTTATGCACGTCCGTTGATTCAGGCAGAGCTGACACCCTTTTTCATCGCAGGTCTTCCCAGACACATTGTCAACCACGAGTAATCCCAAATCAGCATTCCTGATGTTTCAGCCCTGGATGCGTGCATCCCGGGCTGTTGTTCTCCCGATAGACCGATGCCGGGATGGAAGAAAAAAGTTCCATGCAGCGTTAAATAGGTGTGAAAGAGCCCAGATGACCTTCTGTTTTTGATACCGATGGAAAAAGCGGCAGGAAAGAAAAAACGACTGAGAGGATACAACGATGAAACGATTCTGGATTGCAGCTGCATTGACATTGTGTCTGCTCGGAGGCGCAGCTTTCAAAGGCGCAGCAGCCGAAGATGCATGGATGCTGGCAGTGAATGTTGGGAAGGGAGACGCGATTCTGGTCGGCGTGGAGGATACGGTCTTCCTTGTGGATACAGGCTATCCTTATGTGCGCGGGAAAATTCTGACCGCGATGCAGTACATGGGAATTTCCAGACTGACGGGTGTGTTCATCACCCATACGGACAAGGACCATGTTGGCGGGCTCGAGTGGCTCAGTGCAAGTGAGATTCCCGTGGATGCATGGTATGCATCGGCAAAGTATATGGAGACTTCGGAAAAGAAACATCCTCTGGCAGTTGCTGCAAGGTCAAGGGGAACGGAACCACAGTGGCTTGAGGCTGGGGACAGTGTTCCCATCGGAACGGCAGCCCTTTCAGTACTTGCTCCGATTGAGATGGCAACGGATAAGGATGACAACAATTCCCTGGTTCTGATGCTGGATACCTCTGAGGGCCGGATCCTCCTGACAGGGGACATCGAGATTCCGGCCGAAGAGATACTGATCGACAGCGGGGCAGATTTGAAATGCGATGTACTGAAGGTTGCCAACCATGCGGACAATGATACAACCAGTGAAGAATTTGTCCAGGCAGCACGGCCAAAGGCAGCGGTGATTTCGACCAGTTCTGAGGAAAAACCTGGAACACCATCGGGAAAAGTGATTCGCAGATTGCAGAAGATCCAGGCGGCTGTTGCCTGCACACAGGATGCAGGTTTGGGTGTTCTGGTCCGCCTCAGCAAAGGCGAACCGACCGTTGAGATGCTGGACATGAAGCCAAAGGAGTGGCACGTGCAGATTGAAACAATTGAACGGGAAGACGACCGGATCGTTCTGTCAAATAAAGGGACAGAGGCAGTGAACCTGTCTGAATGGTATCTGTATTCCGGACGCGGAGATGAGATGTATGTTTTTCCAGAGGTTGTGATTGAACCAGGGGCCACACTGACCATCGGCACGCTCTCCACGAAAGGCCAAGCCGATCTTGTCTGGCAGGACAAGAAAGTGATACACCAGAAGAAGGACGACATGCTGTTTCTGTATGATGTGTATGGATTTTGTGTATCCCGGATGAATAACGGTCTTTGAGCGTGTTCCATGATAAAAAAGGTCTGCGGACAAGCAGACCTTTTTTCATGGACAGGTTATTCGCTGATTTCTGTACTGACCCCCTGAGGAATCATGGAAAGATCATAAGGTGTGGTCTGATAGACAAAATAGTTTAGCCAGTTGCAGAACAGAAGATTTGCATGGGCACGCCAGGTAACCTGTGGAGCGCGCGAATCGTCATTGTTGGGATAGTAGTTTTCCGGAAGTGCGATCGGCTTGCCTGCAGCCAGATCCCGGCGGTATTCCTGCTCCAGGGTGTCTGCATCATATTCTGAGTGACCGGTCACAAAAATCTGCTTATGCTTGCGTGCATATACTGCATAGACACCTGCCTGCGGGGAAGAGGCAAGAATCTGAAGATCCGGGACACGCTCAATATCTTCACGAAGAACCGTGGTATGGCGGGAATGCGGAACATAAAAGACATCATCGAAGCCACGGAAAAGAATGCTGCGCTTGTATTCAACCTCGTGTGGATAAACACCAAACAGCTTCGCAGGAAGCGGCTGTTTGGGAATGCCGTAATGATAATACAGGCCGGCCTGAGCTCCCCAGCAAATGTGGAAGGTGGAATGAACATGATGTTCTGTCCAGTCCATGATGTCACAAAGTTCGGGCCAGTAATCGACTTCTTCAAAGGCAAGATGTTCCACCGGGGATCCGGTGATGATGCATCCGTCAAAGTTGCGGTCCTTGACTTCATCAAAAGTTTTATAGAAAGCATGGAGATGCTCTGCAGGTGTGTTCACACTGGTGTGGGTCTTCGGTGCGACCAGTTCAAGCTCAATCTGCAGGGACGTGTTGCCAAGAAGGCGGGCAAACTGTATTTCAGTCTGTATTTTTTTGGGCATGAGGTTTACCAGAAGAATTTGGAGCGGTCGTATATCCTGGGAGACGGCACGTCCCTGAGACATGACGAAAATGTTTTCCTGATGGAGAACATCAACCGCAGGCAGGCGGTCAGGTATTTTAATTGGCATGATGATAATTCCTTACTCTGTTATTTCGTGATTATTGGACATGGTCCAGGGCCTGCGCAATATCATCGATCAGATCCTGCGCATTTTCCAGGCCGCAGCTCATTCTTACAAGGCCTGCAGGAACTCCGGCAGCCTGCAGCTGCTCATCATTCATCTGGCGATGGGTTGTGCTGGCAGGATTCAGACAGCATGTGCGTGCATCCGCAACATGGGTTTCAATGGCAGCCAGCTTAAGGCTGTTCATGAAGAGAGCGGCTGCTTCTCTCCCGCCTTTGAGCTCAAAGCTTACAACACCGCAGGAACCGTTGGGAAGATACTTCTGAGCACGTGCATAATACGGGTCTTCCGGAAGACCGCAGTAACTGACATGGGCGACCTTGGGATGGGATGCGAGATATTCTGCGACAGCCTGGCCGTTTTCGCAGTGGCGTGCCATACGGACATGCAGGCTCTCGAGTCCAAGATTCAGATAAAATGCATGCTGCGGCGACTGAATGGAGCCGAAATCGCGCATGAGCTGCGCGGTACATTTCGTGATAAAGGCTCCTCCCATGCCGAACTTTTCCGCATAGGTGATGCCGTGATAGCTGTCATCAGGCGTGCAGAGGCCTGGAAACTTGTCTGCATGGGCCATCCAGTCGAAACGGCCGCCATCGACGATTGCACCGCCGACAGCACTGCCATGCCCATCCATATATTTGGTGGTGGAATGCGTGACGATATCAGCGCCCCATTCAAATGGACGGCAATTGACGGGCGTTGCAAAGGTATTGTCGATAATCAGTGGAACACCATGTGCATGCGCTGCTTTGGCGAACTGTTCAATATCAAGGACGGTCAGGGCAGGATTGGCAATGGTTTCACCAAAAACGAGCTTGGTATTTTCACGGAAAGCTGCGTTGAGCTCTTTATCCGTACAGGTGGGGGACACAAAAGTGACATCAATGCCCATGCGGGCCATGGTTACAGAGATTAGATTGAAGGTTCCGCCATAAATGCTGGAAGAGGCAACAATATGATCACCGCATGATGCGAGATTGAACATGGCAAAAAAGTTGGCAGCTTGCCCGGAAGAAGTCAGCATGGCTGCTGTTCCGCCTTCAAGGGCAGCAATCTTGGCAGCTACATAATCATTGGTGGGATTCTGAAGGCGGGTGTAGAAATAACCGGACGATTCAAGGTCAAAGAGTTTCCCCATTTCTTCTCCGCTTTCATAACGGAAGGTGGTGGACTGGACAATCGGAATCTGGCGAGGTTCGCCGTTACCCGGTGTATAGCCGCCTTGCACGCAGATCGTTTCTGGATGCAGATGTTCCATGATCAAAACCTCCTGATCAGAGTGGAATTACGAGAATCATAGCCAAAACGCACTTTAGTGTCAATGCACATAGAAAAAGGAGAGCACATGAAGAACAAAACCGCTGAACTGTGATATAATCAACCGGCTGCCTGGTGCAGCATGGTATGTATAGAAGGTGCAGTGAATGTATAACCCAAGAGAAGAAAATCTGACGGAGGGTCCTCTCTTCCGGCAGATCGTGCGGTTCTCTCTTCCGTTGGTCCTTTCCAACATGCTCCAGGTGTTTTTCAACATGTCCGACATAGCGGTCGTAGGAAGATTTGCAGGTGCACGGGCTCTTGGAGCAGTGGGATCAACGGCCATTCTTGTGACACTGTTCACAGGGTTTCTCATCGGCATGGGCAGCGGAATCAATGTGATAGTGGCAAGATATCTTGGAGCACGGGCAGACAGGGATGTGCGGGAAGCGATCCATACATCCTTTCTGCTGATGACGATTACCGGACTCTGCCTGCTGATGATCGGTTTTGGATTCTCCGGACCGCTGCTGCGTCTCCTTGGGACACAAGATGAACTCA
>ONVN01000456.1 GCA_900321295.1 uncultured Eubacteriales bacterium | reverse complement strand
GCTTCCGTCTGCGTCCCTACAAAGTGGATATCTTCCACCGCCAGACCGAAGAACGCATTCCCATGTGAGGGCGGAGGGAAAAGCCATGAAAATGAACCGTTTCAAGGGCTGGCTCTATCTGCTGCCCGCCCTGCTGTTTCTGGGCTGCTTTATGCTCTACCCGCTGGTGGACGTTGTCATCTACTCCCTTGAGGAAGGATACAACTCCGCCTCCCAGACCTACTTCGGGGTCGGCCTGTACAATTTTTCCTATGTGCTCCATGACCCCTATTTCCTGCAGGCGGTCAAGAACACCCTGCTGCTGGTGGTCATCACCGTTCCTGTGTCCACAGGCCTGGCGCTTCTGATCTCCATGCTGCTCGCTTCCATTCCGAAACTGCGGGATCTGTACCAGACCGTGTTTTTCCTGCCCTATGTCACCAACACCCTGGCGGTCGGCCTGGTTTTCATGATCCTGTTCAAGAAAACGCCCTACAGTGATGGCATGATCAACGCGCTCCTTGCGCTGTTCGGCGGAGAAGCCGTTGACTTCATTGACGGTCCCTACTGGGCGAAGATGCTGGTCATGTGCCTGTACACGGTCTGGGTCGTCATGCCCTTCAAGATTCTGATCCTCACCAGCGCGCTTGCCTCGGTCAACCCGGATTACTACAAGGTGGCCAGGGTGGATGCCACGCCGAAATGGCGCATCTTTACCAAGATCACGCTCCCCATGATCTCGCCCATGATCTTTTACCTTGTCATCACCGGCTTTATCGGCGCCTTCAAGGCCTACAGTGATGAAGTGGCCCTGTTCGGCACCAACCTGAATGCAGCCGGCATGAATACCATTGTGGGCTATGTGTACGACATGCTCTACGGGGACAGCGGCGGATATCCTTCCTATGCCAGCGCAGCCGCCCTGATTCTCTTTGCCATCGTGCTGACCATCACCGTGATCAACCTTCTGGTCAGCCGCCGGCATGTCTATTATTCGTGAGGTGAGAAGGCATGCAAAAACAGGTGAATCAACAGGAGCGGCGTGCCCGTGAGACCCGAAGCCTGATCGGCCGCATCCTCAGCTATCTCTTCCTGACTCTTTGGGCACTGATCGTGCTCTTTCCCTTTTACTGGATGGTCCTGAGCTCCGTCAAAAGCTACAGCGCCTACAACAGCGAGTATGTGCCCGCGTTCTTTACGCTGCAGCCCACCCTCCAGAACTATGCTGACGCCTTTTCTGCCGTTCCGCTCGGACGCTATTTCCTCAATACCCTCATCTATACCGGCGTGACGACCGTCATCATGATCATCGTTGTGGTCCTCTCCGCCTATGCGTTCGCGCGGCTCGACTTTACGGGAAGGAAGTTTACCTTCACGCTCTTCCTCTCCCTGATGATGATCCCCAACGAACTGGTGGTCATCACCAACTTTGTCACCATCACCAACCTGGGCCTGCGCAACACCTTCACGGGTCTGATTCTGCCCAGTGTTGCAAGCGTGTTCTATATCTACCTGCTCAAGGAAAACTTTGAGCAGGTGCCGGATGAGCTCTACAAGGCAGCCAAAGTGGACGGCACCACCGATCTCAAGTATCTCTTCAAAGTCATGATGCCGATCTGCCAGCCGACCATTGTCACCATTGCGATTCTCAAGATCATCGAGTGCTGGAACGCCTACGAGTGGCCCGGCCTGATCACCGACAATCAGGCCTACTTCCTGGTCTCCAACGGCATTCAGGAAATCCGTGAGAACGGCTTCGGCCGGGAAAACATCCCTGCGATGATGGCGGCCGTGGTGGTCATCTCCCTGCCTCTGATTCTTCTCTTCCTGATTTTCCACAAGAAGATCATGGAAGGCGTATCGAGAGGAGGCACCAAAGGATGAAAAAGCTGCTTGCCCTTGCCCTGCTGCTCGTCCTGTGCCTGCCTGTGCTCTCGGGCTGCCATGGTTCACGGAAGGTCGGCACCTTCGAAGTCCCCCAGGCGCTCGACGGAACCCGGGACTTCGAGCTTGTCTTCTGGGCCAAGAATGACACCAACAAGACGCAGACGGAAATCTATCAGAAAGCCATCGATGATTTCCAGGCCCTCTATCCGAACATCCACGTCAATATGCGGCTCTACACCGATTACGGAAAGATCTACAATGACGTCATCACCAACATTGCCACCAACACCACCCCCAACGTATGCATTACCTACCCGGACCATATCGCAACCTATATGACCGGAAACAACGTGGTGGTGCCTCTCGATGACCTGTTTGCCAGTCCGAAGTACGGCCTGGGCGGCTCGGAGCTGCGCTTTGACGGTCCCACCCAGGCGGAGATTGTCCCGCAGTTCCTCTCCGAGGGCGTCATCGGCGGCACCCATTACGCCCTCCCCTATATGCGTTCCACCGAAGCCGTATATATCAACAAGACCTTTGTGGAAAAGCTCGGCTATGCAGTTCCGGATGTCCTGACCTGGGATTTCATCTGGGAAGTTTCCGACAAGGCTGCCGAAAAGGATGCGGACGGCGTTTACCTGCTCAACGGGCAGAAGGTCATGATTCCCTTCATCTACAAGTCGACCGACAACATGATGATCCAGATGCTCCGTCAGTTGGACGCCGGGTATTCCACACCCTCGGGGGAAATCCTGCTCTTCAACGACACCACCCGTTCCCTTCTGGAAACCATTGCTGCCCATGTGCCCAACGGTGCTTTCTCCACCTTCAAGATTTCCAGCTATCCGGCCAACTTCCTCAACGCCGGGCAGTGCGTCTTCGCCATCGATTCGACTGCCGGTGCCACCTGGATGGGTTCGGAAGCCCCGCTGACGGATATCAGCCGGGATAAGTTCGTCTCCTTTGAAACCGCCGTGCGCATGGTGCCGCAGTTTGATCCCGCGCATCCGAAAATGATCTCCCAGGGCCCCTCCGTCTGTGTGTTCAATCATGGGGATCCCCAGGAAGTCCTTGCCTCCTGGCTGTTCACGCAGTATCTGCTCTCCAATGACGTACAGATCGCCTACGCCTCCACGGAAGGCTACGTGCCCGTGACCACCTGTGCCCAGGAGGATCCGGCATACCTGGATTACCTCGCCCGCATCGGGGAAGACAACAGCGAGCACTATCGGGTCAAGATTGAGGCCTCCCGCCTGCTGACCGACCATGTGGACGCCGCCTTTGTCACTCCCGCCTTCAACGGCTCCGCCTCCCTGCGGGATGCCGCCGGCCAGCTCATCGAGAACACCGTCAAGTCCGTACGCCGCAAGCAGAAGGTTGACGATGCGTTCTTTGAGAAGCTTTACAGCGATATCACGGCGCTCTACCGTCTCAACCAGGGCAGTGCAAAAGGCGTGGAGGGGAAATCTGAGCTCGGACCGCTTCCCCGTATGTCAAAAGGCCTTCTGGCCGGTCTTATCGTCGTCTGGGTCCTGATCGGAATCTATGCACTCCGGGATTTTCTCCAAAAGCAAAGAAAAGACTTTTCAAAGCGGAAGTAAGACCTTATAATGTGATATCGGCAGCCGGATGGCATGCCAAATGACGGAAAGGGGAACTGATTATGAAAAAAGTTCTTTCTCTGATGCTGACTCTGTGTGTGCTCCTCAGCCTGAGCGCATTTGCATGTGCTGAAGAAACCAAGGGCGAGGGTGTCATGACCTATGCTGAGTATGCTGCAGCAGAATTTGAAACCGAAGTGGTCGTGGAGACCTATGTCCAGGCCAAGCAGGATTGGTGGGAGGACAAAGCTTCCATCTATACCCAGGACCAGGACGGCGCCTATTTCATCTACAGCATGCCGATTTCCAAGGAAGATTATGACAAGCTGGTTCCCGGCACCAAGATCAAGGTAACCGGTTTCAAGTCTGCCTGGGCCGGTGAAGTGGAAATCACGGATGCCACCTTCGAAATCGAAGAAGGCAGCTTCATCGCAGAGCCGCTCGACATCACCGACAAGCTCGGTACCGAAGATCTGATCAACTATCAGAACCTGCTCGTGTCCTTCAAGGGCATGACCGTTGAACCCGCCACCGAAGAAGGCGCTGCCTTCCTCTACAACTGGGACGGCTCCGGTGCCCATGACAGCAACAGCGACCTGTACTTCAACGTTTCCAAGAACGGCCAGACCTACTCCTTCACCGTGGAGAGCTATCTTTGCGGCAACACCACCGACGTCTATGCCGCCGTGGAAAACCTCAAGGTGGGCGACGTGATCGATCTGGAAGGCTTCCTCTACTGGTATGAAGGCGCCAATCCCCACATCATCAGCGTGGCTGCTGCTGAATAATTCCAAACCCAGTCCGCATGCGGGTTTCCGGACCATCCGGGAACCCGTTTTCTGTTGCCTCTTTTCCGGCCGTTTACGCTTTCTTTCCTGCCACCTGCGCGAAAACTCTTTTATTTCCAGTCTTTCATGATATACTTATCCTATCAAGCTTCTGAAGGAGGCGCCTATGAAATACACACTGAATACCACCCATTATCATTCGTTCCATATTTTTGAAGTGAACAAGCTGCCTGCCCGCAGCTATTTTATTCCCTACCCCACCCGTGCCGAGGCAGATGCCGTCACCCCGCTTGAAAAGCGCTACCGCTCGGAAAAGGTCGTCTGTCTGAACGGGGACTGGGATTTCAAGTTCTATCCGGTTCCTTCCGAGCTTCCTTCCGAACTGGATACGGATGCTGTATCCTTTGACAAAATCCCGGTTCCGGGCTGCTGGCAGTTTCACGGATACGATCACCCATTCTATGTGAACATCCGCTACCAGTTTCCTTACAAACCTCCGGTCATCCCCCAGACGGATCCGGTGGGCTATGTCTTCACCTGGCTGGGTGTGGACCAGAAGGTCAGCCCCCGTCTCCGGAAACCGGACAATCAGTACAACTTCGTGGGTGTCTACCGCCGCACCCTGGAAATTCAGGACCCGTCGAAGCACCATATCCTTTCCTTCCTCGGTGTGGCCAGCTGCCTGGACCTGTATCTCAACGGCGAATTTGTGGGCTATTCCGAAGGCGCACACAACACGGCCGAGTTTGACCTGACCGGAAAGGTGACCGCAGGCACCAATGAACTCGTGGCGGTCGTCCACAGATGGTGCAATGGCTCCTATCTCGAAGACCAGGACATGTTCCGCAACAACGGCATCTTCCGCGATGTCCTTCTTCGTATTGAAGAAGACACGGATTTTGTGGACCTTGATGCCCTGACCACGAAAACCGGAGAGACCTATTCCCTGAAAATGACGGCCACCGTCCGCACCGATACGCCCGTCACCTTCACCCTCAAAGGCAATGGCCTGCATGAGACCCGGACCGTCGATGCCAAGGACGGAAAAGCAGAGACCGTCTTTGAATCCCTGAAGGTGCTTCCCTGGAGTGCAGAGTCACCCACCCTTTACACCATGTACTTTGAAACCACGACCTCCTGCGTCCGCGAGATGATTGGCTTCAAGACCGTGGAAATCCAGGGCGACCGCTTCCTCTTCAACGGGAAGGCCATCAAATTCAAGGGTGTCAACCATCATGACACCTCCCCCACCAACGGCTATACCATGACGCCGCAGGAGATCGAGCGGGATATCCTCACCTGCAAGGCGTACAACATGGACACCATCCGTACGTCCCATTATCCGCCGGACCCGCTGCTCCTGGAACTCGCTGATCTCTATGGCATCTATATCGTGGATGAGAACGACCTGGAAACCCACGGCACCTTCGCCATGCTGCTCCCGCCCACCTACAATGCCATTTCCCACGACCCGAGATGGGAAAACCATTATGTGGACCGCATCACGCGTCTCTACCAGCGTGACAAGCTGCACGCCAACACCTGCATTTTCATGTGGTCCCTGGGCAACGAAGCCGGCGGCTACCATAACACCGATGCGATGTATGCCTACCTGAAGGCCCATTCCAGCCTCCCGGTGCATTATGAGAGCGCCATTCACTGCAAGCGCCAGGCCTATGACGTCGGCAGCGAAATGTATCCGTCCGTCCAGATGGTCCACGATGTCGGCGAGCACTGCCGCAAGCAGGAGCGTCTCAATGACCGGCCCTATTTCATGTGCGAGTATGCCCACGCCATGGGTGTCGGCCCCGGCAACACCGAAGCCTACTGGAAAGAAATCTTCCAGTATCCGAACCTCATGGGCGGCTGTGTGTGGGAGATGGTGGACCATGCCGTGCTCCATGAGGACGGCCGCTATACCTACGGCGGCGACCACGGCGAATGGGAGCACGACCATAACTTCTGCGTGGACGGTCTCTTCTATCCCGACCGCACACCTTCCACCGGCGCAAAGATCATGAAGTTCATCTACCGCCCGATCCGCGTCACACCGCTGGAAGGCAATGCCTTTGAAGTGTTCAACACCACCGGTTTTTCCGAAGGTGCGCGCTACCGTCTCACCTTCCGCTGGAATGACGGAACCGAGGAAACGGTTGTTCCGACCGCCGGTCCGCTTTCCAAGGAAACCGTCACCGTGAAGAGCGGCAAAGCCGTGGACGGCCTCCGGACCGTCACCGTCATCACCCATGACCTGACGGAAGACCGGGATGTCAGCGAGGAAGGCCTGGTGCTCGAGATGCAGGCCGCTCCTGCACCGGCCGCCACCGCCATTTCTTCCGATGTCCGCGTTGAGAAGGGCCGCTTCTCACTGGCCCTTGCCGGGGATGTCTCCATGAACAGCGCGGACGAGAGCACCCTGCTTTACCGCGCAGCCACCGACAATGATACCGACCCGATGTTTGCCAACACCATGGCCCCCTTCTTGGCCCAGAAAGAGGAGGTCGTCTCCTCCGAGAAAACCCCGGAAGGCTGGCGTGTGGTCTCCCGCATCACCAACCGCAAGGGCCGCTTTGAGGTGACCGATACCTATGAAGGCACGGAAGACGGCAGCATCCTGGTCACCAGCCGCATTCACTGCCTCCTCGGCGGCGGCATTCTTCCGAGGTTCGGCAAGTGTTTCCAGCTGCCGGTCCGCTTCAATGAGGTCACCTATACCGGACGCACGGGTGAGAGTTACTGTGACATGAAGGATCAGTTCCCGGTCGCCACCGTGTCCTGCCAGGTCAAGGATATGACGGAACCCAATATCCGCCCCCAGGAGAGCGGAAACCGCTGCGACTGCACCTGCGCCAGTCTTTCCGACGGAAAAGTCCGTGTCACTTTCCGTGCCGTGGATGCTCCCTTTGAACTTGCGGTCAAGCCGTATACCGACCGTGCCCTCGCCGCCATGGAACACCGGGAGGATGAGGTGCAGACCGGTGTCTATGTCACCATTCAGGCCTTCCAGGAAGGCATCGGCACAGGAGCCTGCGGCCCTGCCATCATGCCCGAATTCACCTACAGCGCACGCAAGGACTATGTCCTGAAATTCCTGATTACCCGTGAACTGCTCTGACGGAGGCCCCTATGAACGAAACCGTCGGCCGCTTTGCGCCGTCTCCCAGCGGGCCTGTGCATCTGGGCAACATTGCCTGCTGTCTTCTGGCCTATCTCAGTGCACGGCATCAGGGCGGCCGGTTTCTTCTGCGTATTGAGGATCTGGACTACCGCCGCTGCCCGGTGCCCAACGGGGAGGCGGTCATCCGGGATCTGCGGCGGCTCGGGTTTGACTGGGACGAGGAGCCCCTCTGGCAGAGCCGGAGAAATGCGGTGTATCAGAAAGCCCTGGAAAAACTCCGGGACCATCTGTACCCCTGCTTCTGCACACGCGCTGAGCTTCTGGCCAGCCAGGCCCCGAACCTGGGCGATACGCAGACCGTCTATCCCGGCACCTGCCGGAACCTGAGCCCGGAAGAAATCAAGGCCCGCTCCTTGACCCGTTCCCCGGCTACGCGCCTGCGTGTTCCCGACCTGGAGATTTCCTTCACAGACGGACTGCAGGGGCCGGTCACGGAAAACCTGCACGAAGCCTGCGGCGACTTCATTGTCCGCCGGTCCGACGGTCTGTGGGGATATCAGCTGGCCGTCGTGGTGGACGATGCCGCCTCCGGCGTCACCGAAGTGGTCCGCGGACGGGATATCCTCTCCGCAACCCCGCGGCAGATCTATCTCTGCCGTCTCCTGCGCTTCCCCGTTCCCCGCTACGTCCATATTCCCCTTCTGCTGGACCCGTACGGACGGCGTCTGGCAAAGCGGGACAGGGATCTGGGGCTGGATCAGCTGCTCACCCGGTTTACCCCGGAGCAGCTGCTCGGTTTCCTTGCCTGCGCCTATCATCTCATTGAAAAACCGGAAGCGGTCTCGCTTCCGGAACTGGTAGAGCAGTTTGACTGGTCCCGCGTGCCCCGCGGGGATGTTTCACTCCCCGAAGGAATCTTCGAGGGTCTCTGAGAGGGCATCCAGGATGCACCCGATGTTTTCATCCGAATATTCAATTTCACCCGAGAACAGGCGCGCCGCCTCCGCGAGCGCTGCCTTTCCCTCAAGGGGCAGCACGGTCGCCACCCGGCAGATCAGCTCCAGGGAGAGAAGGCAGAAGAGCACGCGCTCAGCGTAGGCACCGTCTTCCAGGGTTCCCGGCAGATGCCGGCAGAGCAGATAGCACAGAAGCTGCTCTGCCGGCTTTTCCATTGCTTCCGGAAGCCAGGCTTCCTCCAGATGGCCGGCAAGCGTGCGGAGCCATTCAGGCCACGCCGGATCCAGGACTTCCAGTTTCAGGAACCGTTCCAAAGTCTCCCGGGTCACCGGGCAGGCAGGGACACCGGCGGCTTCCCGGATTATCTCCATGCGCCGGGCAAGGGGCAGCGTCCTGTTCTGGGCCAGGGCCAGAAGTGCCTGACAGGACCCGGTGAGGGCCTTTTCCTCTTCCGGGACTTCTTCCCGTTCCCTGTCATCCTCCAGGATCGTCATGCGCAGAGGTTCCTCGCGGTTCACGGTCTGCAGGGCGGCCGCCTCACAGACGAGTCCCAGACCGATCTCCACATGGTCCGTAAAGCAGTTTCGGAACCGCGGATGGTCCCGGCAGATCTGGCACAGGGAGTCCTCGCCCAGCTCCAGGATCAGGTCACAGAGACCTTCCCGGTTCAGGAAGGGGCACCGCTCCTCCGCATCCAGGCGGAAATGCGTGCCGTCCGCCCCGGTCACCAGGTTTTCGCGAAGCCGCTTTCCAATGGCCCCGCCCACACTCCGGTAGCGGCGGACACTCTCTTCATCCACATCGATCTCCCAGCCCCGGCAGCAGGTATGCCTGCAGCTGCCTGCGAGACACCGGAAATCCCGGAGATCTTCCGGTCCGATCAGACGCATGCTCTTCCTCCCCTCAAAAAAGGGGAGCCTTCCGGCTCCCGTTCAGTCTGTCGCCGTTCTTTTCAGCCGGTTTTCAGATCAGTCTGTGTGTTTCAAACAGTGGATCATCCCGCCAGAGGACCGGTTTTCCTTCCCGGAGTGATGCCGGAAGGTCCAGAATCCGCTGGTTGGAGGAACCCCGGAAGCGCAGGGAGATATCCTTCAGCGCTTCCACGAACCGTCCGTCCACCAGAACATCGATCCGGTTCAGAAGCTCCTCCGTATGCGCTCCAAACGCCCTGGACGGTTCCTGCCCGGTCAGCTGCTCGAAGGTGTACCCGGAATAGCACCATACGGTTTTGCCCGGTACTTCCTGCCGCATCCGGCGCAGAAGTTCCAGAACCGCCTCCTGGTTTTCAGGCTCCATCGGTTCCCCGCCCAAGAGGGACAGACCGTCCACATAGACGGGTTTCAGACTCTCCAGAATCTGCTCCCGGACAGCCTCTGTATAGACCTCGCCGTAGGCAAAGTCCCAGGCCACCGCATTGAAGCATCCTGGACAGTGGTGCGTACAGCCGGATACGAACAGGCTGGTACGCACTCCCGGGCCGTTGGCGATATCGCAGTATTTGATATTCGCTACATGCATGGACGGCCTCACAGGTGCAGAACACGGTCCCGGATTTCCTGGGTGCGTCCCTGGTTCCAGTACTGGGTCCCAATGTATCCGCAGGTGCGGCGGGCCACATTCATCTTGCTCTGATCACGGTTGCGGCAGTTCGGGCATTCCCAGTACAGCTTGCCCTGTTCCTCCACCACGGCGATCTCACCGTCATAGCCGCAGACCTGGCAGAAGTCGCTCTTGGTGTTCAGCTCCGCATACATGATGTTGTCATAGATATACTGCATCAGCCGGAGAACGGCTTCAATATTGTCCTGCATATTCGGCACTTCGACGTAGGAAATGGCACCGCCTGGTGACAGCTGCTGGAACTCGCTCTCAAACTTGAGCTTGGTGAAGGCATCGATGTTCTCGCGCACGTTCACATGATAGGAGTTCGTAATGTAGTTCTTGTCCGTCACGCCCGGGATCACGCCGAAGCGGCGCTGCAGACACTTGGCGAACTTGTAGGTGGTGCTCTCCAGCG
>ONVN01000464.1 GCA_900321295.1 uncultured Eubacteriales bacterium | reverse complement strand
TCCAGAAAGAATTTGTAAACCAGACGGGTGCACTTCTCTGTAAGGATTTGAAGGGTAGGAGTACAGGGAGAGTGCTCTGTCCATGTGAAGAATGTGTTCGGTGCGCAGTCCGATCATTTGATCAGATTATGCAGGACAACCTGGGGGAAACCCATCCGTCTTCTTGAGAATATTGGAAAAAAAACGGACAGGCTTTGATGTCCCAAGGTACCGGATAAGTGCTTTTCATTTGATAGACTATGTGCAAAAAAGCCTTCGGAAGAACATAAGCGTACTCCGAGGGCTTTTCATTATGTTTGGAAGTCTTCTGTCCTTTCAGAATCCTTATAATGGTGTTTTGCGAGATAGATATCCTCTTCATGTTTTGCTGCAAGTCTTTGCAACACTTCATGATTTGTGGCCTGCCTCACTGGCTGCTTTCCACAATCGGGACAATCTGTCGGCGGAAACGATGAGGAAAAGGTATATGCGCAATGCGTACAGGTATAGAACACAGCTCACAAATATTCCTTTCAAAGATGATGAGATCCGATGACTAACCACAATTGGCTTCATAATCAGTAATCAGGGAAAGAAAACGGTAACGAAACAAGGAATCGGGTTCGGCTTTTGGAGAAAGCCACAGATGGACTGTATCCTTCCCAAAAATAACGGGCATACGAGGAAATATGTCCATACAGGATGGACAGGTGCATACAGCAAAAGTTGGAAAGCCTTCTTCGATGTGATAAATGCAGGCAAGATAACTGAAATCTGTTCCTGCAGGCTGACAAAGAAAACGACCATTTCCATAATCCGATTTCCCCGTCAGATGATTCAAAAGATATTCGTGCTCATAATACCAGGACATTGGGATAAGGCAACGATGAAAAGCCCACAGTCTGGTCTTTTTTTCTGTAGAGATATCTGTTGGTATTTCGTAAAGAAAGCTGGCAGATGTTTTTCCAGGAATAGGAGGAAAAGTCATTCCCCACTGCATGGGAACAATACATACATCTCCGGCCTTTCCGAGAGCAATTGCAGGAAGAAGCGCACCGGGGTGAAGATCTCCGGTAGGGTAGGAACGGATACCTTTTATATACCATTTCTTTACCATGTTCTGGTTCATATGGTGAAAAATCGTCTGAATATTTCGACCGTCTTCGAGATGAATCGAAATCATGCCAGCCTCCGGAATCAGGCAATGAAACGTGAATATGAATAATCAGCATTGCTGAATTGCGGACGGAACTTGCGGTACAAATCCTGAGCTTCCTGTTCAATGGATTTTTCAGCCATCTGACTCCAACTGTTCATTGGGACAGGAAAGAAATGTGTATCCCCGCTGAGGGCAAGAATTTCCTGAAGACAACGGGCGAACCATTTCTGCTGCATCTGACCAATTGTATCCCGGTCCAGCTGATGAACATAGGGAAAGATAGAGGGTGCACATACAGATTCGAACAGATGAAGAGCCGCAAGATACTGCTGATCATTGCAGGTGAGTGTGACATGAAGGGAAGGGTCATAAGTTGTAAACATGGATGTGTACCTCCTTATGGAAAGGGTAGAGCAAATGTGGAGTATGTGGATAAGAACAATCAGCGGGTGACGATTCTTCCGACAATTCGGAATTCCTGATCAGACCCGATTCGTCTGGGAGGATACGCTGGATTGTGAGAAACAAGAACAGGCTGCATATGAAGAACTCCATCGCTGGAAAGATAATCGTCCTGATCTTCCGGAAGTTCCTCATCATATTCCTTGATATAGCCATCCCCGTCGACAATAAAGAGCCCGATTTCGCCAGGATACAGATGTGAGCAGCATTGAACAAAAACATACTGGCCGTTCATGAAACTGGGTTCCATGCTGTTGCCATCGACTTGAACGGCAAAATCAAATGGACTGTCCGGTATCAATGTTTCAGGAAGTTCCCGTGTCTCAAAGGCTTCATCATTCAGATAATCTCCTGTGCCAGCAGAGGCTTTATTGGTATTCACAAGGACAGAACGAAGAACAGGCATATGGACTTTGGGACGGGAAAGGCGTTTTGGAGCGGCATACCGGCCTGAATCAATCAGCATTTGTTCATAATCGTTTACCATCTGACGGCCTGTCCTGTTCAGTGGGTCATCACGTTCCGGAATAGAACCTGTGAAGGCTTGCAGACCATCGGTAATGTTCAATGCATGACATAGTGCAAGGAGTTGGTAACCAGAAGGAACATTTTCTCCGACTTCCCAACGGTGCAGGGAAGTGACCGTGATATGGACGCCAAATTGAGTAAGCTTTTGAACAAGGTCGCTTTGTTTGAGATGAGCCTCTCGACGTGCAATCGAAATCTTGCTGCCAATCAGATTGTTTTCCCGTGCTGCATCGACCTGAAATGCTGCTGCGGGGAGAAAATGCAGACTGCTGGATTTCTTTGCCATCTTACACACCTCTTTCGGTTACTGTCTACATTATACACGAAACGTAAATAAAGTCAATAGTAATTACGTATTACGTATGTTTTTGAAGAGGAAAAACAGAATGAGAAGGGAAACATGTGAAAATGCGGCCTGATGTGACAGGCATATGCTTGCTTTTCGGCATCTTTGATGCCACATGGAAATAGACAGAAAAGAATTGGCATGCTATTATAGCTGCGTACAACCCACCTTCCAATTTGTGCAGGCGGTTGTCTGCAAGATGGTCCTGGTTGCAACGGATAAGTACTGGAAAGATGAAGCAGTGGAATGTGAATGGTCGGAGGACATATGCTGGATTTTTTTGGCAAAGATGCATCAGAATTAAAGAAAAAAACACTGTGGCTCCTTGACATGGATGGCACCATCTACCAGGAGGAGAAGATCTTCGAAGGAACCCTGGACTTTCTCGACGCTATCTTGGCAAATGGAGGAAAGTACGTTTTCATAACAAACAATTCCTCGAAGTCTGTGACGGATTATCTGGAAAAAGTACATCGTATGGGAATAAAAGCCGACGAGGAGAATTTCTTTACATCTGCACAGGCGACAATTCTATATCTCAAGGAATGCTACCCTGATGCCAAGGTATATTGTGAGGGTACTCGGAGCCTTGTAAGGGAACTTGAACAGTCGGGGATTCATGTCACCGAAAAGGTTGAACCCGTGGACATTGTTCTCATGGGATTTGACATGGAACTGACTTCGCAGAAACTCCGCAATACCTGTGAAATACTGACGACACAGAATGTTGTTTATCTGGCGACAAATCCGGACTGGGTCTACCCCGTTTCGTTCGGGTTTGTTCCGGATTGTGGTTCGATCTGCGGCATGATCAAGAACGCAACAGGGAAATATCCTCAATACATCGGAAAACCTGAACCGACAATGGTGAATATTGTACGAAAAAAGATGAACAAGAGTGCGGAAGAGACGGTTGTCGTTGGTGACAGGCTGTATACGGACATTGCAGCGGGTCTCAATGCAGGAGTGACAGCTATTGATGTTCTTTCAGGCGAGTCCACGGTGGAAGATATTCTGAAAGATGCCGTCAAGCCGACCTACACCTTCCGTGATGTGCGTGAAATCTACAAGATTATCCGATAGTTTTTCTGCCACAAATTGGGATACCGGAAAGGACCATGTTCCGTAATGCGTGAATTCTGTTGTGAGGATTGAAAGAGAGGAAAGATCCATGAGCTTTCAATTGCGCCGGTATATGCCGCCGGATTTTCATGAGCCTTCTCTTCGCGATGCACCGAATGCATTGCTTCAGGAAGCACCGGCGGATGGGGTTGCACCATTTGGTTACCATGCAACAAGCATTTTCCCTGAATATTTCCGAGTCGGCGGGACATGGCTGCTTGCAGAAGACAGCAGGATGGACTGTGTAGCTGTTTATCGCAATGGAAAGATTGATGCTGTTGAATTCAGAAACCTTCGGCAGGGTGACCTGGTTTTTGTTGGAAGAACAGAGGATGGCTCGGAGGGCATACTGGTGTGGCCATATGGCTTTTCGGAGGACCACACGCTTCAGGGGGATGCATTTGCTTTCCGTCAGGGGAGAAGCCGGGAAACAGCATTTTCCAGAGACTATGATGAGCTGTATCGGCTTTTGCAGTATGAAAAGAACCATGGGAACATCCTGTGGGTCATGGGTCCTGCTTGTGCATTTGATCATGATTCAAGAAATGCTTTTGCAGGCTTGATTCAGGATGGATATGTCCATGGTCTGATAGCAGGAAATGCACTGGCAACACACGATTTGGAAGGCGCTTATCTGAATACGGCGCTGGGACAGGACATTTATACGCAGAAAAATCAGCCAAATGGTCATTACAATCATTTGGATACGCTGAACCGGGTTCGGACCTGTGGGTCGATCAATGCATTTATTCACGAGGAGAAAATCAGCAGCGGTATCATGTACAGCTGCATCGAGCGGAAAGTTCCCTTTGTTTTGGGTGGTTCCATACGTGATGACGGGCCGCTTCCTGAAACGATCGGAGATGTCTACCATGCACAAAATTCGATGCGTGATCTGGTCCGCAATGCAACGACGGTGATCTGCATGGCGACGATGCTGCATACCATTGCGGTTGGGAATATGACCCCATCCTATCGGGTTATGCAGGATGGTACGGTGAGAGAAATATACTTCTATGTCGTGGATATTTCGGAATTTATGATCAGAAAACTTGCAGACAGAGGGAGCCTTTCTGCAAAAAGCATTGTGACCAATGCACAGGATTTTGTGGTGCAGGTCTATAAGAATCTGAAAGACAAGGCATAAAGATGGAAATGATTCCATGACCGATTACTGAAAAAAGAATGAAAACATGGAAAGAAAGATGGTATCTGATTCGTTCCATATTGGACCTGGTTTACAGGTCAGGTGAGCAATACATGGGAATATCAAGCCCCTTCGTTCTTGCGGCTGTGCCATCTGGGAACTGAAAGGAAACATATACTGATCGATTACAGATGCCTGGATCGGTTACGCAACGAAGCTACCGGGATTTAGATGATTTGCACGAATGAAAGAACAAATCATGTTGCCCGGATGGACAGAAATACTTTGACAGGAGAATGAATTCATGAAGTGTCTTCGACACATTACCCTCGGGATGATCATACTGAATCAACTGATTTTCCTCGGCATGCCTTCTGTTTCCAAAACCGAGGAGCTGGAAATCGAGGAAACGATTCCGGCCCGGGAAGAAGAGATGGTGGACTGGGACGATCTGGAGGAGATGGAACTGACCAACGAGGATGAAGAAGCTCTGCTGCGTCAGCGGGAATTCACTCCGGCGTATGGGAGCAGTTATTCTGACGACAGGCTGAATTACTGGACGCTTCCTATGGATATCACGGATGAGGAACGCGTCTGGGAAGTACTCATGATGCCGATCACAGTTCTGAATGGAAGCAGTTTTTCACGCCCTGAGAGAACACAGATCACGGTTCGAAGCGAACCTGACCTGGAAAGTACCGGAATCGGAGTTGTAACCTGCGAAACGCAAGGTGTTCATGTCTTGGAAAAAGGAGAAGAATGGAGTCTGATTGAATGCTACTCGGCTTCGTTTTTTGACAGCAAAGTCGTCAACTGGAACCGGTTGATTCAAGGATACGTACAGACAAAATATCTCAAAACGGTTCAGCCGGATTCGTCAATGGGTATTGTGATTGATAAACTGACGCAACGGTTGTATCTGTTCCGGGATGGGCATCTGTATTCGGAACTGATGGTTTCCACCGGAAAAAGTAATGCAAAGCAGCCTTATAATGAAACCAGATCCGGTGAATACCTCCTGACGACAAAGGTTGGAAACTTTAAAAGCGATAATATGACCTGCAGGATGGCAGTACGTTTCAATTCCGGGGATTTACTTCATGAGGTGCCGTATGTTTATTCCAGAAGTGATAAAGGATATAAGAAGCAGGAAGACGCGTTAGGGAAGCGTGCCAGTCACGGCTGTATTCGGGTGCAGAGAAAACTGACGCCCGAAAACATCAATATGGAATGGATTTATGAGCATTATAAAAAGAATACCAAGATATTAATCTGGGAAGACTGGCAGGGAAGGCAGATTCTTGAACCAGAGGGAGATACGAAACTGTATTATAATCCAGACAAGGGTTTGTATTATCATTCAGGACCTTTCTGTAACGAATCCCCAAAGATTATCCTTGAGGCTTTCGATTATGCAAATCTGGATGAAAAGCCGTTCGCTTCTCTTGAACGATGCCCCTGTTGTGCTCCGGTTTTCCGAAAAGCGGAGATTGAGGAAATTAATCTTTTGCACGCAGAGGGTGGCGACCATGACCCCATCCTGACGCAAGCACGATCATACTGTCCGATGCCCCAGAAGGAATACATAAAAATCAAAGGGAAATAAAAAATGCAGAAATACCGCAGCGCTGCTTGCGGATTTCTGCTTTTTTGAATGGCATGGATGATGGTCGCAGAAAATGAGGAGAATGAACAGATGACACGCTGGAGCATGTTGGAAAGTGGCATGTCAGGGCGAATAGATGAGTCCTAGAAGCAGGCTGACCGCACCGCACAGAACCATGACCAGGATCGGGTTCAGACGAAAGCGGCGCAGTGCGAAGAAAGCACAACCAAAGAGAAGAAACCCCTGCAGATTGAACTGACTGATAAGGAGAAAGGAAGTCGTGCCAAAGATGACCTGAAAGAGCATGCTGAGGCCAGCGGAGGTGATTAAGGCAACGACAGCTGGACGGAGGCTGGAGAGAACACTCTGCAGCATGGGTAGTTCGCGGTAATGTGCATAGATGTAAGAAAGAAGAGAGACGATCACAAGGGAAGGGAGGATGCACCCGAAGGTTGCCAAAAGAGCACCAGGCAGTCCGGAGACTTTCAGACCGACAAAAGTGGCAGCATTGACAGCGATTGGCCCAGGGGTCATTTCGGCAATCGTGGCAAGATCAAGAAACTGTTCGGCTGTCAGCCAGTGATGAATCTCGACTGACTGACTTTGAATCAGCGGAATGGCAGCATATCCTCCACCGATGGAAAACAGACCGACCTGTAAAAAACTGAGAAAAAGCTGAAGAAGAGGACTCACTGCGGTTTCTCCTTTCTGGCCTTTAGTGCAAGGATGATCCCTATGACCGCAGCACCGAGAATGATCCATATGACATTGACATGAAAGAAAAAGGTGGCGGCAAAGGCACAGATCATGATGGCAAAATGTACCCATGTCTGACCTGCAAGCGATTTCTGACCAAGGCTGAGAGCGGCATCCAAAATAACGGCTGCAACACCGCTCTGCATACCCTTTAGGACTAACGCAACATAATGATTTGCGGCAAAAAGCTGATAGAACATGGAAACAGCAGATAGAATGATGATGGGAGGAAGAATGGTTCCTGCAACAGAGCAAAGCATTCCCGGGAAGCCACCGATTTTCCATCCGACGAGGATTGCAGCATTGACGGCTATTGCACCGGGAGATGACTGTGCAATAGCTGTCATGTCCAGCATTTCCTGATCCGAAATCCAATGGAGCTCATCGACAAGCCTGCGTTTCATAAAGGTGACGATAACAAATCCTCCACCAAAAGTAAAAGCACTGATATACATCATGCTGAAGAAGAGAGTCAGAAGTCTTTTTTTGGGCGATTCATGTTGCACCATACGCATAATCCTTACTCTGCATCGTTGATCGATCTGTTCACCTTTCTGAAAAAAGTGAAAGCTGGCAGCTTTTATAAAAGAAGCGGGCATGTTTTATGCAGAATGTGCATGCCGGGCAGATGTCAGCAATTCGCAGATATAGCACAAAGGTCCTTGGGTGTCAAATGTGGAGGTGTCAGACTGTGGTATCATGCTTTATGAATAGGTGTGCTGCTCGAGATTCAGGAGCTTCTGTTTCAGTTCCAAGCCGCCGGCATAGCCATGCAGTTTGCCATCTGAACCGATGATCCTGTGACACGGGACAACAATCCATAAAGGGTTCTGTCCGCAGGCGGAGGCAACTGCGCGCACAGCAGAGGGTCTGCCAAGGGAAAAAGCAAGATCCTGATAAGAAGCTGTGTTCCCATAGGGAACACGCAGGATACGGTTCCATACATCTGCCTGGAACGAACTGCCGGTGAACTGAAAAGGGAAGGAAAAGGTTATGCGCCTGCCCTGAAGATATTCGAGAATCTGCTGAGCTGCATCATCTGTCAACGCAGAAGGAACAGAGGGAAGAAGACGGCTTGAAAAAATCTTCAGGGAAAACACATGCTCAGGATTATACTGAATATGCAGATAGCCGAGAGGCGTCGGATAGACGGCTGATAGAAGGCACAGTTCGGAGGCGTTGAGAAAAGGTGCTTTTGGCATAACATGCTCCTTTCCGGACCTGGAATGTTTTTCCTGCTAAGCGTAATAAAGAGGAAGAGGGATGTCAAGGGTATCATGCATATGCATTACGGATCAACCGTGAAACCATAAGGAATCCTGCCACTCTTGCCAAGAAGACTGCACTGCAGTAAAGTAGCAGAAGATCCAAAGATGATCGAGCAGAGAGAAAGGGGATGCAAGTCATGCATATTCGTATGGCTGAAGCCGGGGATGCACGTGCACTTCTTGATATATATGCTCCCTATGTGGAAAAGACGGCGATTACCTTTGAACTGGAGGTTCCTGGACTGGAAGAATTTGGCCGTCGCATGATACAGACAATGAAACGATACCCTTTCCTGGTTGCTGAGGAAAATGGAGAAATCCTTGGTTATGCATATACCGGACCGTTCAAGGAAAGAGCCGCGTATGATTGGGCTGTTGAAACGTCGATCTATGTGAAAATGGGAAAGACGAAGTCTGGAATTGGAAGAAGCCTGTATACCTCCCTTGAAGATGCAAGCAGAAAGCAGCATGTCCTAAACCTTAATGCCTGTATTGCTTCACCTGTGGTGGAAGATGAGTATTTGACAAGAAACAGTATTCAGTTTCATGAGCATTTCGGATATTCTATGGTGGGAGTATTTCATCTGTGCGGGTTCAAATTTGGACGCTGGTATGATATGGTCTGGATGGAAAAGATGATCGGCCAGCATACGGATTCCCCGGACAAGGTAATGGCATTTAAGGGACCGTTTTTTCATCAAGTGGAGTGAAAAAGTCTGCGTCCCCATGAATTTTTACCTGTACGTATTTTCACAGGGAGTTCATTACAGAGAAAAAACAGCTTCCTTCATAATGATAATACCATTTTCAGGGAATGCAGAACAGCCTGGGGAAGCTGCACGAGAAGAATGAACCAAGGGAGAACAGCTGCACATTTTGAATGAAAAAGATACTAAAAAATGCAAAGAAACCAGAAAATATCGTACATATAGAAAAAAAAACACAAAAAATGCATATTGAAGCTGCTGAAACTTCATTTTACGAAGAGCAAAAGACGGCTGATTCCTTGACATTCCTTTCAAGGACAGATAGAATGGTTTTGCTGACCTATGGCATGCAGCATAGCTTCGCCCAACCAGGGGCGGGGAAAGCGGCTTTCCTTTCCTGCATTTTTCGTGTACTTTTCCATTGGATTCCTTTGCATATACTCGATTCTCTGATAAGATACCTACATTCTCTGTATCTTCGCAGGGGATGCTGCCTGCTTCAGCAGCGGATTCGGATTATCCGGAGGCTTGGATGAAAGAGTTGAAAAGCCGGTCATTCCGTATAACCATCATTGTCCTTTTTGTAGTTGGTCTTGGGATAGGAGTCTGGCAAGGTGTTTCACGGGCTTCATCGGCCTTTGTTTTTGTTTCAGACCTGTTTTTTTCTGAGTTTCTCGTGTTTTTGCTTTTTGGTGTGATCCGGATGCTGGGCAATATGCGTGCTTTTACCTCGGCTGCTTACTCATTTCGCTTTGTCCACCGGCTTTTCAGAAATCAGAAGGTTTCCGGGAAAGAAAGCCAGGAGGAGTACAGAAAGTACAGAGAATCGCGGGCTGAGCATCCGGAAGCAAAATGGTACCTGATTTTCGCCTGTGCTTTCCTGGCCCTGTCATTGATCTTTCTTCCGTTTGCCGTGCACAGATAATGAACGAAAGCAATTGCGCAAAACGCAATGCAGATAGATCCTTCTCCCAGTCAATCTAGAAATTGTATAGGAGTGAAAGAAAGCATGAAGAAACTGACTTCCCTTTTCCTCGCACTGCTTCTTGTTCTCACCTGTATGCAGGTTATGGCTTCCGCAGAAGGCGGAACCAAGGTGTACAGATCGTACATGGGTACCGACTGTCCGATACTGAATGCACAGAATTCGGTACAGACCAGCCTGGATACACCGACAAGCTATTGTGGTGCCTTCCTTTACCGTGCGGTTCCTGATGAGGATGGTGGCAACTTCCATTATATTGGGGACATTGCCTCTGAACTGCCTGTCCAAGTGGATGCAGTAACCTGGAATATTCCGCTGCGCAAAGAGGCATGCTGGGCAAACGGTGAGCCGATCAATGCAGATACCGTCATGTATTCCTTCAAGATGCTCCTTGATCCTCTGCTTGTCAACCAGATGGCGGACTTCCTTGCCGATTACAACATCAAAGTGCTCAATGCTAAGGCCTACAATCAGCAGGGCACGGAGAACAACGTTGCATGGGAAGACGTCGGAATCAAGAAGGTGGATGACTACACGATTCAGATTGTGACGGACGGCGAGTATACCCAGACACAGGTCTGCAGCCAGTTCACGAACCGTGCAACTGCTGTTGTATATGAACCGCTGTATGAAGCCGGCATGAATGAAGACAGAACCATGACGACTTATGGCACCACACTTGACCAGTATATGTGTGCTGGCCCGTACAAGTTTGAGAGTTGGGTCTTTGATCATGCACAGACCTATGTCCGCAATGAAAAATACTGGATGCCGGAACTGTATCACTATGATACCGTTGAAATCCGCATCATTCCGGAAATGAATGCTCGTGTGGAACTCTGGGAACAGGGAATGCTGGACGATCTTTCTCCGGATGCAAACACGATTGAAACCTACATTGATGATCCCCGTATGGTGGAATATTCTTCTCTGACCGTTTTCCACATTGACGTCAACTGCGCCAATCCTGCCAACCCGCTGTCTTCTTCTGTGAATTACCGCCGTGCACTTTACTATGCTATGAACCGTGAAGTCATTGCTGAGAGCATTTTCGGTTATCAGGAGCCTGCAGGCTGGTATGTCAATGGCCAGGCCGGTCTGCTTTCTGAGTCAGGCCTGACTTATCGTGAGTCGGAATATGGCAAGGCAGTTGTTGACATGGTCAACAGCTGGGGCCCTGCAGGATACAGCCCTGAGCTTGCCCGCGAATATCTTGCCAAGGCCTATGAAGAATGTGGTCTTCCGGAAGATACAGTTGTGACTCTGCATATGGCATTTGATGAATCGGACACTGCATGGAAAGCTACTGCTGAATATCTGATGGAAGAATTCCCGGTCATCTTTGAAGGCAAGCTGGCGATCACCATCGATACCTATGCTGGCATTTCGACCACTGAATACAAGAAGACCACGGATTCCTGGGATCTCTCCCCGAATGACTGGACCCGTGGCGCATCCCGCACTTATCCTTACACCTGCTTCTATTATTACCTTGAATCTTATGGTTCTCATCCGAATAATTACTTTGATGCGGACTTCGAAGCACAGTATGCCGTTTGTGAGTCCGTGAAGGATGATTATGAAGCCATGCTGAAGGAAACGCAGAAGCTCGAAGAAATCTACATCGACAAAGTGGTTCATATTCCCATGGTTCAGGCCGTAAGCTATCAGATGTTCTCGGACCGTCTGGTTCTCCCTGTCACCACCTATATTCCTGGGTTTGGCTGGGGAACCATGTTCGGCGATATCGCTGAATAATCCAATGTGTTTTTGCAGAGGTGTACGGCGCTGTACACCTCTGTTTCCTTTCGGGAACAATTGAGGAAGCCGGCATCTGAAGAGGACATATCCATAACCGAGATGGGAGGACATACATGTTCAAATATATCCTGGGACGCATCGGTGCCATGCTCCTGACGCTTTTCCTGGTCATGACGCTTTCGTTCTGGATCATTCGGCTGATGCCAATGAGCATTTTTGAAAACCCTGAAGTGTCTCCTGAAATCCAGAAAAAGCTTGAAGACCGTATGCACCTGCATGAGCCGATGGCGGTCCAGTATTATTATTTTATTGAGGGTATTGCTTTGCGGGGGGATTTTGGCACATCCGTGAAGATCCGTCCGGGCCTGGATGTTTTTGAGATCCTGTCCACCCGGATTCCTGCAACCGTGGTTCTCAATGCGTTCTCCTTGATCCTGTCCATCCCTCTTGGTATTCTGTTTGGAGCATGGGCCGCGCTGAGAAGAAACAAAATGGCCGATAATATCATCTCTTTCGGGATTGTCATCTGCATTTCTGTTCCTTCCTTCGTCTTTGCATCACTCCTTCAGTATATGCTAACCTTTGTCTGGCCGGTCTTTCCGACTTTGTACAATGCCCAGGCTTCAAATTTTGGAGCACAGCTTTATTCCATGGTGCTGCCTATCATCGCTTTATCTCTGAATCCCATTGCGAGCATTGCAAGGTATCTGCGTGGAGAACTCATCGAAACACTTTCGTCCGATTTCATGCTGCTTGCAAGGACAAAGGGACTGACCCAGAGTGAAGCGACCATGAAGCATGCTTTTCGTAATTCACTGGTTCCGATTGCCAATACGATTATTCCCATGATTACAGGTATCATGGGCGGTTCCCTTGTCATCGAAAAAATGTTTGCTGTCAATGGCATGGGTGGACTGCTGATCGATTCCATCCTGGCGGGTGACCATTTCCTGACAGTAGCGCTCCTGATCTTTTATTCCGCTATCTCATTGTTTACAATTCTTGTTGTTGATATTTCCTATGGTATTATTGATCCGAGAATTCGGGTAGGAGGCCGCGCATGAAAATCTATGATATCCATCAGCAGCTTCCGGATGAACTGTCCCGGATTTCGGAGGATCAGTTTCAGCTGCAGGTGCGTGAACACAGCTTTGATGAGATCGGCAAGTCAAGTTCTGCGGGCTTTTATCGGGATGCGCTTCGACGCCTGCGACAGAACAAGGCATCCGTTGTTTCATTCTGGATTATTCTGTCTATCATTATCCTTGCAGTGATAGTGCCTGGGGTAACAGGATACACATATACCCAGCAGAATGTCAGCGGAAAGAATCTTCCTCCCAAGATTCCGGTCCTGGAAAAAATCGGGATTGCTGATGGAACAATGGTCCTGACAAACCGGAAAAAGGACTCGCTTTCAAACCCCAAACGTTTTCCGGAGGGATCTGTTCTTTCGATTGTCCGGGAATATAAAGCGAACAAAGTGGATGTTGTCGATGTCAAGGTGGATTATTACAAATACTGCGGAATGAGCGAGAATGAGTATCACTGGTTCGGAACAGACTATCTTGGAAGAGACATATTGACACGACTGTTCATGGGTGCACGCGTGTCGTTGCTCATTGCATTTATTTCCGTGATTACAAATGTGGTAATTGGTGTGATATATGGTTCCATAGCGGGATACTATGGCGGGAAAGTCGATATGTTCCTCACACATTTTGCTGAGGTGCTCGACGGGCTTCCGTATATCGTTGTGACCATTCTGTTTATGCTGCTGTTTGGTTCCGGCATGTTTTCCATCATCCTGGCGCTTACTGTGACGGGTTGGATTGGAACGGCACGACTGACGCGTGCACAATTCTATCGCTTCAAGGGAAGGGAATATGTTCTGGCAGCCAGAACGCTGGGCGTTCCGGACCGCAAGCTGATTTTCCGTCATATTCTTCCTAACTCGATTGGTCCGCTGATTACGCGTGCCATGATTGCTATTCCTGGTGCCATCTTTTCTGAATCCTTCCTTGCCTATATCGGTTTGGGCATCAAGCCGCCTGAACCTTCTATTGGTACGCTGCTTTCTGTGGGGCAAAGCGTTCTTCTGCAATATCCTTACCAGACCTTGTTTCCTGCAGTTCTGATTTCTCTGTTGATGGTAGCGTTCAACCTGTTTTCCAATGGACTCCGCGATGCGATGGATCCGACACTGCGCGGTGAGGAGGGCTGAGCATGACCAACGAAAACAGCATAATCCTCAGCGTAAATGATCTGCGCATCTCGTTCCGTACGGTCAATGGCGTTGTACAGGCCGTGCGTGGGGTTTCTTTTGAGCTCAAGAGGGGAGAGACCGTGGCGATCGTTGGTGAGTCCGGTTCCGGCAAATCCGTCACGATGAAGGCTTTGATGGGGATTCTTCCACCGAATGCTGTGATCGAAGAGGGCTCGATTCTTTATAACGGCCTCGACCTGGCCAAAGCTGACGAAAAAGTCATGCATGAGATCCGAGGAAAACGGATTGGACTGATTTTCCAGGATCCGCTGTCTGCTCTGAATCCGATCATGCGGGTTGGCAGGCAGATCACAGAAGTTCTCAAGAAGCGCGGCGTTTCGGGAAACGAGGCAAAAAAACGGGCGATTGAATTGATTCGTGCCGTAGGAATTCCTGAACCGGAAAGATCGTATTCTGCCTATCCTTTCCAGTTCTCAGGCGGAATGCGGCAGCGTGTCGTGATTGCTATCGCGCTCGCCGGAGACCCTGAAATACTGATCTGTGACGAGCCGACAACTGCTTTGGATGTGACAGTACAAGCGAAAATCCTTGATCTGATCAATCAAATCAAGGAAGAGCGCGGTCTTTCCGTCATCTTTATCACACACGATCTTGGTGTTGTTGCCAATATGGCAGACCGTGTCAACGTGATGTATGCCGGACGAATTGTGGAAGCCGGAACATCCGAAGAAATCTTTTTCGAACCTGTTCATCCGTATACCTGGGCGCTGCTGGAATCCATGCCGGATCTCCAGACCTCGGGAAGACTTCAGGCCATTCCCGGAGCACCACCGAACATGCTTGCCCCTCCGCCAGGCGATGCCTTTGCACCACGTTCTTCGTATGCGTTGAAGATCGACTATGAACAGGAGCCGCCGATTTTTGCACTCTCGGATACACATCTCGCTGCAACCTGGCTGCTGCATCCGAAGGCACCTAAAGTTGAGATGCCTGCGTCTCTGAAAGAGCGCATTGCCCGCATGAAAAAGGAGGCGGAGAAGTATGTCTGAACGTCAGCCGTCCCAGGAGAGTCTGCTGCGTGTGGAACATCTTCGCCAGACGTTTGTCAGCGGCCATGGCAGAAAGAAACGAATTGTTCATGCGGTGGACGACGTGTCCTTTGAAGTATATCCTGCAGAAACATTCGGCCTGGTTGGAGAATCCGGATGTGGCAAAACGACGACAGGCCGCACCATTATCCGCCTCTATGATCCCACATCAGGTCAGGTGTTCTTTGACGGGCGTGAAATATCCGGCCCCATGAACAAGGATCTTCGCAAGTATCTGTCCGAAAATATCGCCATGATTTTTCAGGATCCCATCGAATCGCTGAATCCACGTATGACCATTGAGGAAATCGTCGGGGAGGGTCTGAAGCTTCGCGGTGTGACCAATAAAAGCGAGCGGCATGTGCAGGTTGTGGAAATGTTGCATCGTGTGGGGCTTACAGAAGAGCACGCTTCCCGTTATCCCCATGAGTTTTCCGGGGGTCAACGTCAGAGAATCGGTATTGCAAGAGCAATGATTGTGCATCCCCGGATGATCATAGCGGATGAACCGGTTTCTGCACTGGATGTTTCCATACAGGCTCAGGTCATCAATCTGCTCAACGATCTCAAAAAAGAGATGGGGCTGACTATCCTGTTCATTGCACACAACCTTAGCGTGGTGAAGTATTTCTCCGACCGGATTGGTGTGATGTACTATGGAAAACTTGTGGAAGTGGCGAAAAGCGAAGACCTGTATGCAAATCCGCTTCATCCATACACCCGGGCACTGCTGTCAGCGATTCCCGAACCCAATCCGCTGACAGAACGGCACCGTGTTCGTCTGGATTACAATCCAGAGCGGGATCATGACTATTCGCATGAACAGCCGGAAATGCGCGAGGTGGCGGAGGGACATTACCTGTATTGTTCGCAGAAGGAATATGAAGAGGCCAGAAACAGCCTGAAGAAGGGATGAAACTCTTCCCGTTATATAAAAATAGCTCCCGTCCGTGGGAGCTTTTTCAATGTGTGGAGAAAGTGACAGGAATCCTTCTTCCTTGCTGCAAAGCAGAAATCACGGAAGGGAATCAGCCCCACGGAGAGGCACATCTTTCAGGAAGCGGAAGCTGAAAGGGCGGCAAGGAGCATGCGTTCAAAGGATTCGGCAAAGCGAATGTCATCCTCCTCCGTTCGCTTGGAGGGCCCCTTCAGATGATGTCTGGAGGAACGTCTTGCCTTTTTGGCAAGATGACGTTCCATCAGAAGAGTGTCAATGTTTTCATTGGTATACCACCGGCCGCTCTGATGAATGCAGAAACATCTTTTCCCCAGTGCAAGTGCTGCGACACCGTAATCCTGGGAGACAACCACATCACCTGCCTGGCAGAGGTTGATGAGTGCAAGATCAACTGCGTCGGGTCCTTCTCCGATGACGCGGACATCACCGTAAGAAGGGGAGAGCATGTGGCTGGTATCACACAGGAATACCAGGTGTACTGCATGCGTCTGAGCGATATCCGCGATAATCTGCTTCACGGGACAGGCGTCCGCATCAACATAGACGGTCATGACTCTGCATCCTTTCTCTGGGACGGGTATTCTTTGGGCAGATGAGATTTCTGATAGCTTCGGGGAGACTCCCCATACTCCTTCACAAAAGCTCGGTAAAAACCGGAATAGTCATGAAAACCACAGGAAAGGTAGGCCTCGGAGATGGATATGCCTGAGCGGATGGCGTCTGCACAGCGATTCAGCCGCTGTTTGGTGATGTACTGATGCGGTGAAAGACCGATCAGATCCTGGAAGAGATGGATGATATAGTATTTGCTCAGATAAAAGGTCTGACTCAGATGATCAAGAGAAAGCTCCTCGGACAGATGATTCAGAATGTAGCGGGAAATGGCATCATAATGGGATGAAGCCGGCATGGCAACATCTTTTTCCAGGAGTTCATAGGAACATCGATTGAGCGAGAGCAGTACATCATTGAGACGTATGGACAGGGCCATTTCCTTTCCATAACGGTCAGCATGAATCTCATCGAGCAGGGCAAACAGACTGTCGGAGAGCTGAAGGAAAGGAACGACTGGGAAATGAATCAGCGGTGCGCCTGTTCTCTCTACATAGGAGAAAAGATAGGCACATTCCGGATTGGATTTCGAAAGAAGTGCAAGGTATTCTATGGAGACCCAGAAAACGAACCGGCGATAGGGAACGGTTTCATCAAGAACCCGAAGACAATGAGGTGTTCCAGGAAGAACAATCAGCACATCGCCGGGAACCGGCTGGCATTTTTGACGGTTCAGCTGCATTTCCACTTTTCCTTCAAGAAAGAAATAGCATTCGACATAATCATGCTGGTGCATTTCCACAGAACGGAGGTTTACATCATTATAGTAGTACAGTTCAAAATCTTTTGCCAGCATGTACTGACGTACGGTAAACGCAGAACTGGGATGACGGGCCATATTCTCACCTCGCG
>ONVN01000470.1 GCA_900321295.1 uncultured Eubacteriales bacterium | reverse complement strand
TAGGGCTGGAAGACATAGGAGCGGATCTGGCTGCCCCATTCGATCTTCTTCATTTCACCCTTGATGTCCGCCATCTGCTGTTCCTTCTCGCGTTCACGCAGTTCCAGCAGCTTGGCTTTGAGCATCTTGATACAGGTTGCACGGTTCTGCACCTGGTCACGTTCGGTCTGGCAGGACACAACAATGCCGGTAGGGTAGTGCGTCATACGCACAGCCGAACTGGTCTTGTTGACGTTCTGTCCGCCGGCACCGGAGGAATGATAGGTATCAACACGGACATCCTTCATATCGATCTGGATGTCGTCGTCATCATCCTCGAGCATCGGTGCCACGTCCAGCGAGGAGAAGGAGGTATGCCGTCTTGCGTTGGAGTCAAAGGGCGAAATGCGCACTAGGCGGTGAACGCCTTTTTCTCCGCGCAGATAGCCGTAGGCATGGTCACCGTCCACTTCAAAGGAAACGGACTTGATGCCTGCTTCATCGCCTTCCAGGAAATCCAGAAGCTTGATGGTGAAGCCCATGCGTTCGCAGTAACGGGTATACATGCGGTAGAGCATCTGTGTCCAGTCCTGCGCTTCGGTTCCGCCTGCTCCTGCATGCAGGGAGAGCACGGCATTGGAATCATCGTAGTTTCCGCGCATGAGCGTTTCCAGCTCCAGTGCTTCCGCCTGTTCCTTCAGGCGGGCAATCGCTTCCCCGGCTTCCTTGACCATGTCCTCGTCGTTTTCTTCCTTTGCGAGGTCCATCATCACTTCAATGTCATCCGCACCGGTGAGCAGCTTTTCATAATGGGCGAGCCGGTTTTTGAGTCCGCCCACCTTCTGGTTGATCTTGGTGGAATGCTCCAGGTCATTCCAGAAATCCGGCTGGTTCATTTCCTGCTCCAGCTCTTCCACCTGTTCACGCATATGGTCCACATGAAGTGCTTCTCCGGCAGAAAGGATGCTCTTCCGGATTCCCTGCAGGTCCTGCGCATATTGTTCCAGTTCAATCATTTGAATTCCTCATTTCTTTACTGACTGCATTGTTGGAAAAGGGTTCAGCAGGCCCGTTACAAGAATCCGGCCTTTCTCTCCTGTCTCTTCCGCATGTCTGCCTCTTCCTTTCTCTGTCCGGACTGCCCTGCAGTCCGTCTTCAGTCGTCAGTCTGAGGAAGGTTTCTGCCGCAGCAGTTCTTGTACTTCTTGCCCGAGCCGCAGGGGCAGGGATCGTTGCGTCCGATCTTCTTATCGGCCTTGACCGGCTGACGCGGGGCTTCCTTGGGCGGGGTGGCCGCCGGCTTCTGCATGCTCTGCTGAAGCTGCAGCCGTGCCTTGACCTGTTCCAGGGTCGGTCTTGCCTGCTGCACAGGCTCGGGGGTCTTCTGGATCCGGGCATGGCAGATGGCACGGACGGTGTCCTCACGGATCAGGTAATTCAGTTCCTCGAACATATGTCCGGCTTCAATCTGATATTCGGTAATCGGATTCTTGCCGCTGTAGGCACGGTAGCCGATGCCATCGCGGAGCTCGTCCATGGCATCAATGTGGTCCATCCACCGGCGGTCAACTGCACGCAGCAGCATGACGCGTTCAAACTCGCGCATGTCCACACCGATCTCTGAGATCTCCTTTTCACGCTCTTCATAGAAAGCGTGGGCGTCTTCCTGCATACCCGCAAGGAAGGCTTCCTTGTCTTCATTGTCAATCAGATACTGATGGGAAGCCATGAAACCCTGATGGAGACACAGGTTCTCAAGGTAATTCTTCAGATCGGTCATATCCCATTCGGCCGACTCGTCCGACTGGCAGTCGCGTGCAACGGCACTCTCGATGAGCTTGTCCTCCATGCCGAGAATGTTGGACTTGACATTCTCGCCCATGAGCACCCGGCGGCGCTGTCCGTAAATGACTTCTCTCTGCCGGTTCATGACATTGTCATACTCAAGGACGTGGCGGCGGGTTTCAAAGTTGCGGCCTTCGATCTTCTTCTGTGCGCCTTCAATCTGCTTGGTCAGCATGCCCGCCTGAAGCGGTTCGTCGTCCGGCAGGCCCAGCTTTTCGACCATGGGGCCGATCCGGTCGGAACCGAAGAGGCGCATCAGGTCATCCTCAAGACTGATGAAGAACTGGGTGGAACCGGGGTCGCCCTGACGGGCGGCACGTCCGCGCAGCTGGTTGTCAATACGGCGGGATTCATGGCGCTCGGTGCCGATGATGTGCAGGCCGCCGACCTTGAGCACTTCTGCATGCTCGCGGTCCGTTTCCTGCTTGTAATGCTCGTAAAGACGGATGTACTCCTTGCGCGCGCTGGCAACCTCCTCGCTGACATCCTCAGCATGTCCGGTTGCTTCCTCGATGATTTCCTCATCCATGCCGGCATTGCGCAGGTCGCGCCTTGCCATGAAGTCCGGGTTGCCGCCCAGAAGAATATCGGTACCACGGCCAGCCATGTTGGTGGCAATGGTCACCGTGCCCAGACGGCCGGCCTGGGCAACGATCTCTGCTTCACGGGCATGGTTCTTGGCATTGAGCACGGAATGCTCGATGCCGGTGCGTTCCAGCATTCTCGACAGCATTTCACTGGTTTCCACCGTAACGGTACCCACCAGCACCGGCTGACCGGTCGCATGGTGCTCCTCAATGGAGCGGACTACGGCGGCAAACTTGGCCTTTGTGTTCTTGTAGACCACGTCATCCATATCCTTCCGGATGTTCGGACGGTTGGTGGGCACTTCCACAACGCTCAGGTTGTAGATGGCTTCAAATTCGTCCTCTTCCGTCTTGGCCGTACCGGTCATGCCGGCCAGCTTCTCATACATGCGGAAGTAGTTCTGGAAGGTAATGGTGGCGAGTGTTTTGCTTTCGCGTTCGATCTTGACATGCTCCTTGGCTTCGATGGCCTGGTGCAGACCTTCCGAATAACGGCGTCCAATCATCAGACGGCCCGTGAACTCGTCCACGATCACAACCTGCCCGCCCTGCACGACGTAGTCGACATCGCGCTTCATGATGGCATGGGCACGCAGTGCACAGTGCACGTGATGGTTCAGCTCTGCATTCTCGGCATCATTGATGTTGCTGATTCCGAACGCTCTTTCCACGCGCTGTGCGCCTTCATCCGTGAGCGCCACGGATTTCTTCTTTTCATCCACCGTGTAGTCCTGGTCCCGCTTCAGGCCGCAGACCACATTGTCCACACGGTTATAGAGATCGGTGGAGGCCTCACCCTGACCGGAAATAATCAGAGGCGTCCTGGCTTCATCGATCAGGATGGAGTCAACTTCGTCCACGATGGCATAGTGATGGCCCCTCTGCACCAGGTTGGACTGGCGGATGACCATGTTGTCCCTCAGGTAATCGAAGCCCAGTTCGTTGTTGGTGCCGTAGGTGATGTCGCAGGCATAGGCCGCACGGCGCTGTTCGGGCTCCAGGTCATGCACGATCAGACCCACAGTGAGTCCCAGGAAGCGGTGGACCTTGCCCATCCATTCGCTGTCGCGCTTGGCCAGATAATCGTTGACCGTCACAATATGAACGCCCTTGCCGCTCAGTGCGTTGAGGTAAGCGGGCAGGGTAGCCACCAGCGTCTTGCCTTCACCGGTCTTCATTTCAGCAATATTGCCCTGATGCAGAACCAGGCCGCCCAGCACCTGCACATGGTAGGGGCGCATGCCCAGGACACGCGCGTCCGCCTCGCGGACCGTGGCAAAGGCTTCGGGAAGAATATCATCTTCCGTTTCGCCGTTCGCCAGACGCTGTCTGAATTCCTCTGTCTTGGCCTTGAGCTGCTCATCGGTCAGTTTTTTGTATGCATCCTCCAGGTCATCCACCTGGCGGACTGTTTTTTCAAGCTTCTTGAGCTCGGAGGCATTGCTCCCGCCCAGAAGGTTTTTAATAAATTCCAGCATTTTAACTCCTTATGTGTTCTGTAGACTTCCGGTTATCGGATTGCTGGGCTGCAAAATACCGGACCGCAGATACGCGCAAGAACACAGTATAAGTATACCTTTCAATGGTAGTTCTTGCAAGCCCACGGCAGGCAGTGCCGCCCATGGTTTTTACGTATTCCGGCACCCGGATGGCAGGAAGAAAGAATGTCAATCAAAAACACTTGACACCTGTCCCGCTTTGTGTATAATACCTCTGGCAACCGGAAACGGTTGACAGTGAGGTGGAAGCATGGCACAGGAAACACCGGAATTTCTGCAGAGGAAAGTAGAGCTTGCCTACCTGGCAGCCTTCTACAGCGGCCTGCTGACCGACAAGCAGAAAGAAGTCCTCTCCATGTATTGTGAAGAAGACATGTCCCTGGGTGAAATCGCACGGGAAACCGGCGTCAGCCGCCAGGGCGTATCCAATGTTCTGAACCGCTCGGCGGAAAAGCTCTTCCATCTCGAAGAATCCCTCGGCACGGCTGAACGCTTCCGCATGATGCTCAGCGGCCTGCAGAAATGCAGGAATCTGCTCAGGGAAGAAAAATGTGATGAAGCCATCATGCAGCTCGATACACTCATCCAGCTGTATACGGAGGAGGACGGATATGGCCTTTGAGGGCTTGACCCAGAAACTGCAGAATGCTCTTGGCAAGATGACCGGCAAGGGCAAGCTGACAGAGCAGGATGTTAAGGACGGCATGCGGGAAATCCGTATGGCTCTTCTTGAAGCAGACGTCAACTATGCCGTCGCCAAAGACTTTATCAAGCGCGTCACTGAAAAGTGCGTTGGAACGGAAGTTCTCAGCTCGCTCACGCCTTCCCAGCAGGTCATGAAGATCGTGAACGATGAGCTCACCGCTACCATGGGTTCCACCCTGGCCAAGCTCACCTGGTCTTCCTCCACGCCCACCATTTACATGCTCTGCGGCCTGCAGGGCGCCGGCAAAACCACCATGGCTGCCAAACTGGCAGGCTACCTCCAGAAACAGGGCAAGAAAGTCCTGCTGGCCGCCTGCGATATCTACCGCCCCGCCGCCATCAAACAGCTGCAGGTTGTCGGTGAACAGGTCGGCGCCATGGTCTATGAGAAAGGCACGCAGGATCCTGTCCAGACAGCCACCGAAGCCATTGCCCAGGCACGCTATTACGGACGCGACGTCGTGATCATCGATACCGCCGGCCGCCTGCACATTGACATCGAGCTGATGGAAGAGCTCAAACGCATCCGCGATACCGTACATCCCCAGGAAATCCTCCTGGTGGTCGACGCCATGACCGGTCAGGATGCCGTCAACGTCGCACAGACCTTCAATGAGAAGCTGAATGTGGACGGCGTGATCCTCACCAAGCTCGACGGCGATACCCGCGGCGGTGCTGCACTCTCCGTGCGCGCTGTCACCGGCAAGCCGATCAAGTTCTCCGGTATCGGTGAAAAGCTCACCGAGATCGAACCCTTCTATCCGGACCGTATGGCTAGCCGTATCCTCGGCATGGGCGATATGATGACGCTCCTCGAAAAAGCCGGCGAGGCCATGGAGGAGCAGGATATTTCCAAGACCGATGCCCTGGCAAAACGCATTGAAAAGGGCAAGTTCGATCTGGAAGACTTCCTTGAGCAGATGCAGTCCATGAAAAAGATGGGCGGCATCCGGAGCATGCTCAACATGCTTCCCGGCATGTCCGGAAAAGACATTGAGATTGATGAAAACGCCATGAAGAAGCCGGAAGCCATCATCCGTTCCATGACCAAGAAGGAACGCCGCAATCCGGAAATTCTCAATGCCAGCCGCCGCCGGCGCATCGCTGCCGGTTCCGGC
>ONVN01000473.1 GCA_900321295.1 uncultured Eubacteriales bacterium | reverse complement strand
TTGGTCCAAGGCCTGAGATGCTTGACAATGTGGAAAAATACAAGTCGCAGATGCCTACCTTTGTGTACAGGGAAAAAGTCAAGGCTGGCTTAACCGGGTATGCCCAGATCGAGGGCAAATACAATACCGTTCCGGAAGACAAGCTTATGTTGGACCTCATGTATATTGAGAACTTCTCCCTGTTCAATGACATACGGCTTTTATTCCGCACGCTCACGGTCCTTTTCAGAAAAGATTCTACAGAGGGATTTGCACGAAAAGGAACAAATTCCGGAGAAACCAGACATCAGAGTTCCCGAAAAAAGAAAAAGCGCTGAACAATCGAAGAAGAAGGGAAACGAAATGCACATATCTTTACTGATCATGGCTGCAGGTCTAGGCTCGCGCTATGGTGGAGACAAACAGATTGACCGGATTGGTCCCAATGGCGAAATCCTCATGGAGTACTCGATTCATGATGCCATTGAGGCAGGGTTTGATAAAGTTGTATTTGTGATCAAGCCGGAAATGGAAGCCAAATTCAGGGAAATGGTTGGCAATAAGATTGCCGGGAAGACGGCAGTTCATTATGCATTCCAGGATTATTCGTCACTTCCTGAAGGCTTTGTACCGCCGGAAGGCCGTACAAAACCTTATGGTACAGTCCATGCTGTCCTATGTGCAAAGAACATTATTGCCGAACCATTTGCGGTGATCAATGCGGACGATTACTATGGGCGCGATGCATTCGTTGCCATGGCAGAGTCTCTGAAATCCATGCAGGACAAAAAGGCTGCCGCTTCCATGGTTGCTTATGACCTGCATAACACGATTTCAGCCAATGGAACCGTCACGAGGGGGGTCTGTGAGCGTGATGCGCAGAATCACCTGGTCAAAGTGACGGAAACCTATAAGATCCAGGCTGCTCCTGACGGTACGATTCGGGATTATGCCTCCGATGAACAAGGGCGTCTTCTGGATCCCAATGCACTGGTTTCCATGAATTTCTGGGGATTTACACCATGGTTCTTTGAAGCCGCAGAAAGGAAATTCAGAGAATTCCTTTTCCGGTCTCATCCCGATGTGATGAAGTGTGAATATGTTCTTCCGACACTTGTGGATGAGCTGATGCGTGAGGAACACCTGCAGGTAGATGTACTGAATACCCATGCGATGTGGTTTGGAATGACTTACAGGGAAGACCGGGAATATGTGATCCATGAACTCAAAAAGCTGCATGATGCTGGGTTCTATCCCAGATCATTATAAAATGGGAGGAAGAGCAATGAACATTCTGACAACTGGCGGAGCGGGATTTATCGGGTCTCATACGTGTGTGGAACTGCTGAATGCAGGTCACGAGGTTGTTGTCGTGGATAATTTTGTCAACAGCCAGAAGGAAGCGGTCAAACGGGTCGAAGAACTGACCGGCAAAACAGTTCGACTGTATGAAGCTGATGTCTGCGATCCCAAGGCCATGGAACAGATCTTTTCCGAAAACACATTTGATGCAGTTATCCATTTTGCCGGTTTGAAGGCTGTTGGAGAAAGCGTCGCTCAGCCGATGCGCTACTACCGGAACAACCTGGATTCTGCTCTGACGCTTTGCGAAACCATGGCAAGGCATGGATGCAAGAAACTGGTCTTCTCTTCCTCTGCCACCGTTTATGGTGTTCCGGACGAAGTGCCGCTTCGCGAGGACATGTTCTGCAAGGGATGCACAAATCCTTATGGCTGGACCAAGTACATGATCGAAAAAATACTCCAGGGCATCTGCGATGCCGATCCGGAGTGGTCCGTTGTTCTTCTGCGATATTTCAATCCGATTGGTGCGCACGAATCCGGAAGGATTGGCGAAAACCCCAATGGTATTCCAAACAATCTGATGCCGTTTATCACAAAGGTGGCTGCAGGCCAGCTGGATCATCTGAATATCTTTGGCGATGATTATGATACGCCGGATGGAACCGGTGTCCGCGACTATATTCATGTTGTCGATCTTGCCCGGGGACACGTCAATGCCTGTGAGTATGCTGAGGCTCATAAGGGCTGTGAAATCATCAACCTGGGAACAGGTGTCGGCTACAGTGTCTTGGATATTGTTCATGCTTTTGAAAAAGTCAATGAAATCAAGGTCCCTTATG
>ONVN01000474.1 GCA_900321295.1 uncultured Eubacteriales bacterium | reverse complement strand
TATCGCAGCCTGCATAGATACGATGAGCAAGCGCGCTGTCCATGTCAAAACGGCATGCAACACGGCCAGGGAATGCAGACTGGGCCCATTCAAAGAGATTGACATAACGGCTTTCACCCATGCCCAGAACAACAAGCTGAACATTCTGATCAATCATATCACCAAGGACGCAATCCACAAGATCAAGCCCCTTCTGATTGCTCAGACGGCCAACCATGCCGATAATCGGGATATTGGGATCCTCCGTCAGATTCATTTCACGCTGAAGAGCGAGCTTGCATTCCGCTTTGCCTGAAAGATCTTCGCTGGTAAACTTGGCTGCAATGCTGTTGTCCTCTGCAGGGTTGTAATCAACAACATCCAGACCGTTCAGAATGCCGTACACTTCATGCTTGCGTGCGCGAAGCAGTCCATCCAGGCGTTCTCCATAATATGCAGTCTGGATCTCTTCAGCGTAGCTCGGACTGACAGTCGTAATCAGGTCCGAATACACAAGGCCGGCCTTCAGATAGTTTGCACAGCCAAAGCATTCAAGCTTATCGCCTGTCCAAAGGCTGTCACCAAGTCCAAGAACATCCTGCACTTCACGGATACCAAAGATCCCCTGATACTGCAGATTGTGAATCGTAAACATGGTTTTGACAGCACTGAAGAACGGAAGATGCGCATATTGAATCTTCAAAAGTGCGGGCACCATGCCGCTCTGCCAGTCATGTGCGTGAATGACGTCAGGCTGGAAATCCAGCAGAGGGAGACTGTTCAGGCAGGCGCGGCAGAAGAAGCCAAAGCGCTCGTATTCATCCCCGCCAAGACCATAGATATAGGAGCGGCCGAAATAAAACTTGTTGTCGATGAAATAATAGGTCACGCCATCCCGTACAAGCATTTCAATGCCGCAATACTGCTTGCGCCAGCCCAGCTGCACTTCAAAATCTACCACATGTGTCATTTCGTTGACATATGTTTCAGGAATTTTGGAATACAGAGGCACCATCACACGAACATCGTGTCCCTGTCCGGCGAGGACAGGAGCAAGTGCTCCAACGACGTCAGCCAGTCCGCCCGTTTTGATAAACGGAACACATTCACTGGCGGTAAAAAGAATCTTCATGGGTATCGTCTCCTTAATGATGCTGATTCGACTATCCTGTTAAATCACTACATTCTTAGCAATAACAATCGGATAGGCGTTCGGCCCGATCAGGCGCGCATTGCGCTTGATAACTGCCTGCTTATCAAGAATACAGTTCTCGATATAGGCGTTTGAATGGACCTGACCGTCCTGCATAATAATGCAGTTCTTTACATGCGCATCAGGCGCAATACGAACGCCGCGGAAAAGAATACTGTTTTCCACAGTGCCTTCGATAATGCAGCCATCCGCGACGAGAGAATTCACAGCCATCGCATTCTCTCCGTAACGGGCAGGCATCTCATCACGAATCTTGGTGTACACAGGCAGATCGTCTGCAAACAGTTTGCTGCGGACCTCTGCATCAAGTACATCCATATTGAACTTGAAATATCCCTGCACAGAATCAAGACGCCAGGCAGGACCGGTGTATTCCCATGCCATCACACGGCCATTGCCGTCGCGGACCATGGGCATAAGTACATCGCGGCTGAGTTCATGATGACCATGTGCAACTCCCTTGTCAACCAGATCCCGCAGATAATCGCGCTTCAGAATCAGGATTTCCATGAAGGTATTGGCATGGGTCGGATGGGTCGGATCCACTTCCATGTCAGTCACGCGTCCGTCATCAGCAACCTGAATGTAGGTGCCCATCTCATCGCGCAGCATGGATTCTTCGCGGGTATACATCAGCGTGACGTCCGCATTGGTATCCATATGGAACTGAATGAACTGGTCCATATGCGGGTTGCAGATTATGGAAGAATTGCACAGAACAACATACTCCTGCTTGGAGCGGCTCAGATAATTGGTATTGGAACGAAGTGCATCAAGTGTGCCGGAATAAACGCCGACATTCTCACGGGTAAGGAAGGGAGGAAGAACATAAAGTCCATCATGCTTTCCATGAAGGTCCCATTCCTTGCCAGAGCCAAGATGATCCATCAAGCTATGATAATTCTTCTGCATGATTACGCCAACATTACGAATGCCAGCATTCACCATGGAGGAAAGAAGAAAATCGACAACACGGTAACGGCCGGCAACAGGAAGGGCCGCTATCGCGCGCATCATGGTCAACTCACGAAGATTCGCGTCATTCTCACCAGTATAGATGACGCCCATCACATCTTTCAACATGTTGTTTCATTCCCCTTTACAAAAGCCTGAACGGCAAGTTTAGAAAGTAGTGCTAGCGTCAACCTGCTGTCCTGCAGTTACCGAAACACCAGCAGGAAGCGTAATGCCCTGGCCAACAACAGCAATATTGCCCGTTTCCTCGCCCACAACGGCACCAGGACCAACAACAGCATTTTCAGAGATGATCGCTCTGCGTACAATGGCTCCACGACGGATAACTGCACCGGGCATAACAACGGCATCCTGAACATTGGCACCTTCTTCAACGGTTACGCCCGAGAAAATAACAGAGTGCTGAACATGTCCGTAAATTTCGCTGCCTTCCGTGACCATGGAATCCGTAACCGTTGCACCTTTGGCAATATAATGCGGAGTATAGCCAGGATTGCGGGCATAAATGCGCCATTTCTTATCGTGCAGATCAATGGGAAGAGGCGTGGAAAGCAGATCCATGTTTGCTTCCCAGAGGCTTTCGATGGTTCCAACATCCTTCCAGTAGCCATCAAACTGATAAGCCACCATCACCTGCTTGTCATCAAGCATTTTCGGAATAATGTTCTTGCCGAAGTCATTGGAACTGCTCTTATCCGCTTCATCTTCCATGAGGTACTTGCGAAGTTTTTCCCATGTGAAAATGTAGACACCCATGGATGCTTTATTGGATTTCGGCTGTTTCGGCTTCTCTTCGAACTCAATAATCTTGCAGTCTGCATCTGTATTCATGATGCCGAAACGACTTGCTTCTTCCCACGGCACTTCACGAACAGCAATGGTTGCATCCGCACCGTTGCGGATATGGAACTGCAGCATCTTATTGTAGTCCATCTTGTAGATGTGGTCGCCTGAAAGAATCAGCACATAATCCGGATTGTACTGCTCAATAAATGCCATGTTCTGATAAATGGCATTGGCAGTTCCGCGATACCATTCTCCAACTTTCCCCTTCTGGTAAGGAGGAAGCACAAAAACACCGCCATTGTTCAGGTCCAAATCCCACGGAGCGCCGCTTCCGATATATGCGTTAAGCTCCAGAGGCTGGTACTGTGTCAGCACGCCAACCGTATCAATACCGCTGTTCGTGCAGTTCGACAGTGGGAAGTCAATAATACGATACTTTCCACCGTAGGGAACCGCCGGCTTCGCCACTGTCTTGGTTAAAATACCGAGACGGCTGCCCTGTCCACCGGCAAGCAACATGGCAACACAGGTCTTTTTTCTCATCATGAGAAAGCACACTCCTCTTACCTGATGTTTTGAAATGGATAATATGTTGTATCAGCAGGTCCTACGCGGGTTCCCTCTGCAGATATCACTTTGTTGATGCGAGCGTCTTTTCATCACGCTCATAACGGAAATATACGGTTGAAAGAGGGGGAACAATAATTGACAGAGTATATGCAAATTCATGCCAGTTCTCTTTCCGTGTCGCAATAGGTGCAGCATTATACTGGTTGGATCCACCGTATTCTTCACGGTCAGAATTGAATATTTCCGTAATTTTTCCTGCTACTGGCAATCCAATCTGATAATCACCATGATAAACAGGTGTGAAATTGGTAACTGCCAGAATTGCATTTCCTCGCTTATCCCAGCGAATAAATGCTACAACTGAATTGTCATGGTCATTTGCCTGAACCCATTGGAACCCGCTCCAGGAATCATCCACTTCATACAGTGCAGGTGTATCTTTGTAAAGTTCATTCAGGCGCTTTACACATTTCTGCATTTGCGGATGTTTGTCATAAAGCAGAAGGAACCAGTCAAGCTGTTCCATATATTTCCATTCAATAAACTGAGCAAACTCTCCACCCATAAAGAGCAGCTTTTTGCCAGGATGAGCCATCGTATAACCATAAAGGGCACGAAGACCGGCAAACTTTTTCCAAAGGTCGCCCGGCTGTTTATCAACCATGGAACCCTTTCCATGAACAACTTCATCATGCGAGAATGGAAGAATGAAATGTTCAGAGAAAGCATAAAACAGCGAAAAAGTTAATTTGTCATGATGCCATTTCCGATATACAGGGTCAAGTTTGACATACGACAGCATGTCATTCATCCACCCCATATTCCATTTGTAGGTGAAACCAAGGCCGCCCTCTGAAGGTGATTTTGTTACTCCAGGGAAAGCATGGGATTCCTCTGCAATCATCATGATGCCGGGGAATGTTTTGGTCGTAACCTGGTTAAGTTTCTGCAGGAAAGCAATTCCTTCAAGATACTCCCGGCCACCGAATTTGTTTGGAAGCCATTGTCCTTCTTCCCGGCAGAAATCAAGATAGACCATAGAAGAGACTGCATCCACACGAATTCCGTCTGCATGAAACCATTTCAGCCAGAAGCATGCGCTGGACAGAAGGAATGACTGTACTTCTCCTCGTGCAAGGTCAAACATGCACGTCCCCCACTGAGGCATTTCGCCTTTTCTGGGATCCGGATGTTCATAGCAGGTTGTTCCATCGAAACGCCTAAGTCCCACTTCATCTTTCGGGAAATGCGCTGGTACCCAGTCAAGAATGACACCAATTCCCGCCTGATGAAAACGGTCAATCATTTCCTGAAGTTCTTTTGGTGTCCCATATCGTGATGTCGCCGCGAAGAAACCTGTAACCTGATATCCCCACGACATGTCAAGAGGATGTTCCATCACCGGAAGGAGTTCGATGTGCGTATAGCCCATTTCCTTGACATAAGGGATCAGTGCATCCGCTGTTTCAAGATAGGTCATGACACGGCCTGCGGTATCCCCAGTCGCTTCATTCTCTCCCGTATTGCCAAGTCCATCTTTTGTAGAACCGATACGTTTCCAGGAGCCGAGATGAAGTTCGTATATATTGACCGGACGTTCGTATGAGTTCCAGGTCCGGCGTTGCTGCATCCAGTCTTCATCGTGCCATTCGTATCCATCCATACTGTACAGGCAGGAAGCATTGTTAGGCCTCTGCTGCATCCGGAAGCTGTATGGATCGGCACGTTCAAACCATTCTCCCTCTGCTGTCTGGATTGCAAACTTGTAATTCTTTAGTTTTTCTTCGGCATCTTCATAATTATATTTTTCAGGATTGGATGAAACCTCAAAAAGAGTCGCGGGAAGACGCAATTCCCAAGTTCCATCGTATTGTTTGACCATTGGATTTGCAAGGATTTTCCATTCGTTGAATTCCCCAACGAGACAGACATTTTTAGCGTTGGGTGCCCATACGCAAAAGTGCCACATGCTCGTGCCGTCCTGTTCCACCGGATGAGCACCAAGCATCTCATATGCTTGCATATTATTGCCCTGATGAAACGACTCCCGAACCTGAGCACTAGGAGCCACGTAGCGCATAGTACGCACCTGCCTTTTTTATTGATATACTTGTTCAGAGATCATAAACGTTTCCCCATAGGATATTGTAAACTCAAGGCCGCTTTTCGTCAAGTTTTCTCTAGTAATTCGCTCTTTTTCTATCAATTTGACAAAAAAATTGATTGACGGACAAAATATTTATGAATCCGGGATCTTTTTCATGTTATAATTCGTTGATATTGTGTAAACCCACTTCCTTTTGGATCGGAGGTTGAAAAGTTGAGTGAATCTTTACCGGATGCTAGCCCGCTTAGCTTCTCGGAGCTTTATGAACAGTTCGCAACAGATGTGTTGCGTGTATGCTATTTTTATCTTGGAGATCGCCAGAAAGCAGAAGACATATGTCAGGATGTCTTCGTAAAGCTCCTGACCACAAAGCCCGATCTGAAGGTCGGAAGTGAAAAAGCCTGGCTTCTGAAAGTTGCTCTAAACCGTTGCCGGGATACCTGGCGCGGTGCTTGGTTTAAACGTGTAATTCTTGGATCCCCTGTCTTTGAGCTGATTCCTGCGCCTGATCAGTTCGGTAAGATCGATGAAGAAGAGCATCTGATGTCTGCAGTGAATCAGTTGCCCCCCGATTTCAAGGAAATTGTTCTTCTTCACTATTATCAAGGCTATGCAATCAATGAAATATCTGAAATGCTTTCCTTACCTGAAGGAACAGTATCGTCCCGTCTCAACAGAAGCAGGAAACGTTTAGAGACACTTCTGAAAGGTGATGACATTCCATGAAAAATCTGGAACAGCTTCGTGAGATTGCCGACAGAACCCTCGGTGGTCTCAATGCAACCCCTGAACTTCGATATGCCATTCAAATGAAAGCCTTGAAGCAACAGAGACGCAAAGCACAAACGCTGGTGTTTGCGAAAATTGCTGCACCATCTTTGTGTGCACTTCTCCTACTTTCTCTTATTTTGTTTCCTTCCGGCAAATTGGGAACATCAAACCCGCCTTCTATTACTTCTCTTCCTCTTGGTCAGTTGCAGGATAAAGGAGCCGAGGATGTCGCACTAATTGGTGAGGTCGCTGTATCGAATACCAGAAGATCCTCCGAAAGTGGTATTTGGGCTTCATCATCCACTGGATCTTTTCCGCTGCTTGGTGTAAATGGGCGATATTATCGTATGATCGTTTCCCCTTCTTCCGTTTCTTCATCCAGTGTAGGCCAATCCATTGGAAAGGTTCAAGAATATACCACTGAACCATCATTAAGCGATACGGGTATCATCAGCAGCAACTGTGTCAACGCAGGCGATGATGTATATGCTTATAATGGATTGTCAGGTACATTCGTCTGTGCAAAAGTCAACGGTGAACTCCGCCTGTTTCAGCGCGTAAGTTTTAATGGACATGCAACAATCGCCCATGAGTCCTTATCTGACACCCTGCAGCTTTCTGGTCATATTGTATCTCTTTCCATATCCGGAATCGGTTCTGTTTCGGATTCTGCAGTTGCTGAAGAACTTTTCTCCAAACTTGTTCAAAATGCTTCCTATGAAAGCAGCGGTTCGATTCAGACCTCTTCTGTACTGACAATTCATTTAAAAGAAGGAATCAGTGCTCAAATGCTCGTTTCTGATGATCGGCTTGCTGCCTGTGGTGTATGGAGTTGTCCGGAGTTTATCAGTGCATTCAAATCGGCCGTCAATCAATAATATCAGATTGCATTTCATCGCCTGCATGGGCATCATCGTTTAAACAAGGAAAAGGGGAAGCCATATCTGGCCTCCCCTTTTCCTTATTCACCGGATTCTTCGTGCGCTTTCGTCTTCAGATATTTCTCAAGCTTTCTTTTTACCCGCTGAAGTGCATTATCGATCGATTTTGCATGTCTTCCAAGGATCTGTGCAATTTCCTGATAACTTTTCCCATCAAGATAAAGACTTAGTGCGTCCTTCTCGAGTCCGGATAGCATTTCTGCCAATTGCGTATTGATTCCATGCAGATCTTCCTGACTGATGATCAGTTCTTCAGGATTATCAACATGTCCCTCCACGATTACGTCCATCAGTGTTCTGTCGGACTCCTCGTCATAGATTGGCTTATTCAAAGAAATATAGCTGTTCAAAGGAATGTGCTTCTGACGAGTTGCTGTTTTAATTGCTGTTATGATCTGTCTGGTTACGCAAAGTTCAGCAAATGCGCGAAAAGAAGACAGTTTATCCTGTCGGAAGTCCCGTACTGCCTTAAACAGTCCGATCATACCTTCCTGAACAATGTCTTCATGATCGGCCCCCATAAGGAAATAGCTCCGTGCCTTCGATCGCACAAAATTTTTATATTTGTTTAGGAGATATTCCATGGCAAGAGAATCACCATTCTGACACATCTCAACAACATGCTCGTCCGTCATACCACCATAACCAGCATGAAGAACAGGATCAATCTCCTCTTTTTCCTCCTGCATATTATGGTCAAACACATCGGCTGGATATTGCATCTGTGCTCGACGGATCGCTTCCATTGTGGCGATTTCCTCATCGGTATACGCCATATTTTCTATTTCCTTGTTTAGATCTTCGACGTCGGCGTCCGTGTCCTGTTGTGTACACGCCATTGTGTCACGGTCGTCCATCTTTCCCTCTTTCACTGCACTAGCCCCTGCGCAGACGTTCTAATTCTTTTACTGTATTCTCCGGCAATCTGCCTTCCAAAGGATTTCTCTGCATTCCCGCATCCTGTCTGTGTCCAGTCATTCCCCGGCTGCGTTCTTCTCGAAGCTCTCTGAGCAGTTCCCTGCTGGTCATACGAACTGCTCCGGAAGAAAGCACCTGTGACTGTTCCAACGCATCGGAAGTCGCTACCCGAACACTTCGATAACGTGGAGTCTGTGCAACAAAACGCTCAATATAGCTGTCTGCAGTTTCTCCATGATGTGTAAAAACCACTCGAACATTGCCCTGGATTTCTTCAGTGGTGATTCGTCTGTCAGATTGCCATCCATCAAAAACCAATACAACCTCTTCATCCGCATAGCCACTGAAATCCTGCAATGCATGAATCAGGCGATCTCTCGCTTCATCAATGGACCAGTTGTATTTCTGTACCTCATTCCAGGCACCGATAACATTGTATCCATCGACAACAAGAAGGGGCTTCATCGCCTGCGAGCCTCAAGGACACGATACATCACGATTCCTGCTGCAACAGATGCATTGAGACTGTCAATATGCCCTCTCATGGGAAGACTGACCTGAACATCGCTGTTCTCAAGGACAAGCCTTGAAATACCTTCGCCTTCGCTGCCGATGATCAATGCACACGGACCTCTAAAGTCGATCTTCTGGTAATCTTTGCCTTCCATTGTCAGCGCATAAATCCAGATGCCCATTTTCTTTAATTCTTCCAGAGTCCTGTTCAAGTTGGATACTCTGGCAACCTTCATGTGCTCTATGGCACCTGCACTTGCTTTGACTGCAGCAGGAGTCAGTCCAACGGAGCGCCTTTCAGGCACAATCACGCCATGCGCACCTGCACATTCAGCAGATCGAATGACTGCACCGAGGTTATGGGGATCGGTGACTCCATCAAGAATGACAAGGAAAGGATCCTCACCTTTTTCCGCAGCAGCATCAAGCATATCCGCAACGGTAGAATACTTATACGCACTGGCATAAGCGATCATGCCCTGATGATGCGGGGCTATTTCGTCCAAGCGCGATTTGTCAACCTCCTGAATAACAACATGGGCTTCCTTTGCCATCTGGAGGATTTCTTTTGCTGAACCCTGAAGCTCGCCCCGGGCAACCAGCATTTTTTCAAGGTCACGACCGCTCTTGATTGCTTCTCTGATTGGATTCCTCCCAACCAGAAGATTATCGACAGGCATGTTTTCCTCCCGGGGAGGTACCTGCGGAACATGCTCATATTCACGATAGCTCTTTACAGCTGCCGTATCTTCATATCGGGAAGGATTGGATGTGTCTTTCCTGTCAAACCCGCGTCTCTCACCGTAGCTGGACCTGCCTTGTGAACGACGTTCATCATAGGAACGCTTTTCGCCATAGGAAGGCCTCCCCTGTGCACGGTAATCCGCATAGGTTCTGGAAGAACGTGCCTCGGCATTGCCGCGGCTTGTGCGTCTGTCGTTTCTTCCTCCAAAAGAAGGTCTTTCTGTCCCCTCTCGTTCAATACGCTGACGATGTTCCCCAGCTCCGTTTACCTTTTTCGATGAATAGCCATACCGGCCACCATCCTCGCCGCGGAAATCATTTTTGCCGCGCTTCGGTGCATATTCTCCCCGATACCTTGACCCTTCTTCTTCTTCCCATCGTCCGCTGTTCTTCGTCTGGGTTTTACCGTTCTTCTTAAACTGATCGTAGTACGCCATTTTCTAGTTACTCCTTCTGTTATCCTTGTTCCTTTGCAAGAG
>ONVN01000478.1 GCA_900321295.1 uncultured Eubacteriales bacterium | reverse complement strand
ATAATTGGACATCAGACCAGCCCAGCTGACGAAGAGAACCGCTCTTGCGGTCAATGCAGGATTCATAAAATTTCCGCCAATACCGCCAAAGCACTGCTTAACCAGCACTATGGCAATGATGCCGCCGATTGCCGGAATCCACAGCGGAACATTTGCCGGCAGGTTATACGCCAGCAGCAGCCCTGTTACTACAGCGCTCCAGTCGCCAATCAGAATTTTCTGATGGGTAATCCGCTGAAACAGGTATTCGCTGATCACACACGAAATTATGGAAGTAGCTATAATTGCCAGGGTGTACCATCCGAAGAAAACGACACCGGCTATTCCGGCCGGAACCAGCGCCAGGCAGACTTCCTGCATGATGCGACGGGTGGAATTGGAACTCCGAAGATGCGGAGAGGAAGTAACAACCAAATTTTTCTGCATCCTTTACGCCTCCTTCTTTGCAGGTTCCTGTGTGCCGGTATTCTCAACCTTTTTTGCCTGCTCTGCTTCCTTGGCTTTTCTTGCGGCTTCATGGCGACGCTTTCTGCCAATAGAATTTTTTGCGGTGCGCATGCTCTGGGTCAGGGATCGTTTGGCAGGGCAGATAAAGCTGCAGCAGCCGCATTCGATGCAGTTCATGACCCCAAGCTTTTCAGCGTCATCAAACCGATCATGGCGGGCATAAGCATCAATCCGGCTCGGGAACAGCTTCATGGGACAAACCTGACGGCACATGCCGCAATGTATGCACGGGCTTTCCTTCGGTTCCATGGCTTCATTTGCCAGAGCCACCAGTCCGCTGCATCCCTTAGTAACAGGAATATCAAATCGAGCGATTGCCATTCCCATCATCGGGCCGCCGTAAATAAACTGACGAACATGGCTCTGCAGTCCTCCGCATGCTTTCAGCAGATAGTCCACAGTCGTTCCGATCCTGACAAAGAAATTGCCAGGATTCTGCACGAGTCCGCCCACTGTCGTAACACGGTCCACCAGCGGTCGTCCTTCCCGAATCGCCCGGTCAATGGCATAGACGGTTCCCACGTTGCTGACAACCACACCGACATCCAGCGGCAGACCACCGTTTGGAACCTGCTTTCTGGTGATTGCATAAACCAACTGTTTCTCACCGCCCTGTGGATAACGAACAGGCAGAGCGGTTACCCGAATCCCATCCACACCTTTGGCGGCAGCCGTCAGGATATCAATTGCGTCCTGCTTGTTGTTCTCAATAGCAATCACGGCCTTCGGCACATCAAGCGCAAGCATCATGAGACGCAGTCCGTCCACAATATCCGACGCTTTTTCCAGCATCAGGCGATGGTCCGCAGTCAGATAAGGTTCACACTCGGCCCCGTTCACCAGAATCATTTCAATCTTCCGCCCGCCGGAAGGTGTCAGTTTGACGGAAGTGGGAAAAGTTGCACCGCCCAATCCAACGATGCCGGCTTCCCGAACAAGGTTCTGCAGTTCCTGGGCCGAAAGCGTTTCCGGATGTGTGGATGGATGAAGTTCAATCCATTCATCCTTATAGTCATTATCAATGATCACGGCGGGAACCATGGTCCCATTTGCCAGCATGGCATCCTGAATGTTAAAGACTGTGCCCGAAACACTGGCATGAATCGGAGCGGAAACAAATCCGCCCGCCTCGCCGATTTTCTGTCCAAGCAGAACCCGATCCCCCTTCTGCACAAGTGCCTTTGCGGGAGCACCGATATGCTGCTGCAGCGGGATAATAACACGTGGAGGCGCTTCCAGAACGCGTATCGGATTCAGACTATTGACAGATTTTCCATTAGGACCTTCCAGCGGATGAATTCCGCCTGGGAATAAATGTTTTTCATGCACGGGCAGAAGCCCTCCTTCCAGTATGAAACTGAGAAACTCTCTTCTTTAATTAATTATATCATAGTTTGAAGTATACAACAAAATATTTTTTTAACAATGTTGTCGTTTCTTTTCTCCTGCCGTCAGCAAAGCTTCCGCATATTCTTCTGCATCCTTCCCGCTCCCATCCGCACCGCTGATCATGCCGGCAAGCTGAATTATTCGGTGTTCTCTGTCCAGTTCCTCCACCGCAGTATAGGTCCGACCCTCAATAACGGACTTGGATACCAGGTACTGATAGTCTGCCGCTGCAACAATCTGCGGCAGATGCGAGACACAGATGACCTGACGGTTGCGTGAAATCTGCAGCATTTTTTCTGCCACAACCTGAGCCATTCGTCCGCTGATGCCGGTGTCGATTTCATCAAACACCATGCAATCCACGCCGCTGCTTGCAGCTTCCAGTGTTTTAATGGCAAGCATCAGCCGGCTGAGTTCACCGCCGGAGGCGATCATGGCAAGGGGTTTAAGAGGTTCTCCGGGGTTGGGGGATATCATAAATTCTAAATCATCATCCCCTGTGTCCCGGGGCATCATTTTTTTCTCAGAATCCTTTTCTGAAAAGCGAACCCGGAAAACCGTCTTTTCCATGCCCAGTTCCCGCAGTTCCTTTTCCATTTTTTTCTCAAACTCGGCAGCAAGAGCGGTGCGTGCAGCGGTCAGCTCCCGGGCCGTGGCACGATATACAGACAGAAGCTGTT
>ONVN01000481.1 GCA_900321295.1 uncultured Eubacteriales bacterium | reverse complement strand
TTCCGTATACTTGCAGCACCCCGCACACCATGCAGATACCAGGAAACATGTTTGCGCATTTCAGAAACAGCAACGCGCTCCGGTTTCCAGGACAGCTGGAGGTCCAAATGCAGAATCGCTGTCTGCATGCGATCCTGAAGAGACGGCATTCTGATCTCCCTTCCGGAAGCCAGATCCCTAATCTGTCCAAATATCCAGGGATTTCCCAAAGCACCTCTTGCCACCAGGATACCGGCTACCGGCCCGTCATTCATTCTTCGGAGAGCATCTTCGGCAGTAAAAATATCCCCATTTCCAAACACCGGTATCGTTACCGCCTCAGCAGCTTCATAAATACAGTCCCAATCAGCCTGTCCTGAATACATCTGGTCGCGTGTTCTGCCGTGTATTGCAATCCTGGATACACCACAGTCTTCAGCCATCTTGCAGATATCAAGATAGTTTTTCTGATCAGCTTTCCATCCCAAGCGTATCTTCACAGACACCGGAACTTTACTGGCTTTCACTGCAGTGCTCATAATTTCTTTGGCAAGTTCTGGCGTGCGCAGTAATCCGCTTCCTTCTCCCGAGGCGGCAACTTTATGGACCGGACAGCCCATATTGATGTCAATTCCATCATAAAGACCCGTTTCAGAAAGAGCATGCACGGTATGCTCAAAACGTTGGGGCTCTTTTCCAAAAAGCTGAACGATCAGTTTCCGGTCTTTTTCGGACCGAAACAAAAGATGTTCAGTTGCAGCCGCATGAGGTGCAAAAACATAGCCTACAGCACTTACCATTTCTGTATATGCTGCGTCACATCCCTGTTCAAAACATAACTGTCTGAACGGCCAATCGGTTATTCCGGCAAGCGGAGCAAGAAACACTTCTTTCATGCAAGAATGCCTCGAGGGAATACCGTCAGGCGTACAGGGGCATTCGCATAGCGCACGAGAACTGCATCTTCCAATTCGCCCGTCACTTTAGGCTGAACCGGAAGAGCACGAGTAACACCGTTCGCCTGTTCCCAGTTATTTACGTTGCCAAGTTTTACATGCACCTGTCCGTCCTCGAGATAGGGTTCTCCTACCATCGCAACTTTCCAGTCTCTTTCAGACACATCAAGAGTCATCAGGATATTTCCCATGAATACGGCACGCCCCTGATGGAATGTGTCGACAGTTCGAACAACAGGTACCCAGACCAGGCTGATGATATCTCCATGATGCCACACAGCATTCAGGGAAGCAAAACCATCTTCAACCTGAATCTTCTGTGCTTTTCCATTAATCGCAAGCTGAGCCCCTTCCATCCATTCAGGAAGATGAAGCCTGATAGTGGCCTCGGTTTCTTCCTTGCACTGAAGCATGATTTGAATGCTTGTATCGGAAAGACGCTTTATGGAAGCACGAAATGCCTTTTCATTCATCTGGAAATCATATTCCCCTGCAATATACAGGACAATATCCGCTCCGTGAGGCGTTGTCATAATGACACTGCTTGCTGCACGCGCGGCAACACGGCAAAGCCTGGCAAGACATCTTTTCCGCTGTTCATCTGCTGGATGAATATGATAGCACTCACGTATAAGCGGTGTTTTTTCAACAAGGTTAACCCGCTGATAAGGATTTAGTTTTCCTGCGACGATGACAGCGGGCAGTGCGTTATGCAGAAGGATATCAAATGCATCCACTGCCCAGGCTGAATCCGGTTGCGTGAACTGTACAAGAAACGCCTCTCCCCAGGCACACAGACTTGCACCATCGATGGCAACAGACGGGTCATTCCCTTGCACCGACTCATCTGCAGTTGTGCCGCCGCATACTGCTCCGTGCCAATGTGCGATTTTTGACCATCCGTTTCTTGCCGCCTGGGCTTCATCACCGCTGCCGGAATAGATCGCATTCATACTGGTGGCACGAAGTCCATCTGCAAGTGTTTCCGCATGGGTGAGCATATACTGTCTCACATACTGCCCTTCATCGGAATCACCTTCACGGTCCATCCCGGCGCGCATTTCAAGCCACGAAGCCATCATGCTTGTGGGGCGCTTAATGGAATAGGTCTGCAAGAGGCCTGTCCAGTTCACTGCCTCACGACGGAGCTTATCACAAAGAGAAAGAATCGGCTTTTTCCCGGTATACCAGTAGAGTTTGACCAGGAATTCCATTAAGTCTGCAGGATTCCGCCTGATGGAATTGTTGGAAATAACGGAATTCCAATGAACGGAAACCCACGAACAAAACAGCAGAAGGGATTTGAGGATATCTCTGCTGTTGGCATATTCATACAATGCAAGCGCTGCCCTTGCTATTGCGAGATTATGGATTGCATTCCCAGCATAATCGCCGTCTTCATTCTGCAGTCGGATCTGTTCATTGATCTTTTCAAAAACCGGTTCCTGCACAGGCTGGTCAAAAATAATGCAAGCAACCCGGAAAAGACCTTCCCACATTGAATAATCGG